>CAXTLE010000085.1:0-10628 GCA_964244855.1 uncultured Aestuariivirga sp.
CGCGTCTTTTCGCGGGAGAAGGTGGCCGACAGGCCGGATGAGGGGACGATTCTGATTATTTCAATTTCCAAAAGAACCATGAAACCTGATCTCGTCATTGGCATCGATCAATCCACCACGGCGACGAAGGCTATTGCCTTTGATCGGCGCGGTTCGATTGTGGCTGAGGGGCGGGCAGCTGTGCCGCTGTCCAACCCACAGATGGGATGGTTTGAGCAGGAGGTTTCGGACTGGACGGGGTCTGTCTCCATTGCGCTCAAACAATTGACTCGCAAAATCTCCAAAGATCGTATTGCCGCTGTTTCTATTTCCAATCAGCGTGAGAGTTTTGCTCAGTTTGATGTGAGGGGCAAGGCTTTGCGCCCCGGCACGTTGTGGTTGGACGAGCGGGCGCATGTTGAGGTGAAAGAACTCGCTGCTGAAGTTGGGGCAAAACGCCTGCATGAAATTTCCGGCATTCCTGATGATATCACGCCCTGCCGCACGCGTTGCCTGTGGTTGGCGAAGCATGAGCCCAAGGTGTGGGGCCGCACTGTCAAGACGGCGGAAGTGCATGGCGTCATCACCCATTACCTGACGGGGGAGTGGAAGACATCGCTGTCGTCGGCCAGTCCGATGGGGCTTCTGGATGCACGGACCTATGACTGGTCTGAGACGTTGCTGAAAGCCGCGAAGTTGTCGCGCGAACAATTGCCGGAGCTGGTACCGTCTGGCGAGGTGATGGGTGTGGTCAGCGATGGGGCTTCAAAATTGACAGGGCTTAAATCGGGGACGCCTGTTGTCGCAGGCGGCGGTGATGGTCAGTGTGCGGGTGCGGGGGCCAATACTTTTCTCAAGGGCCGGGCTTATCTTAATCTGGGTACGGCTGCGGTTTCTGGCAGTTATGGCGAAGACTATGCTGTTGATCCGTCGTTTCGTTCGCTCTCGGCGGTGGCTGAAAAGGGTTTCAGTTTTGAAACGGCCATTCGCACAGGCACCTATCTGATCACCTGGTTTGTGGAGCGCATGTTGCAGCAGAACCCGGCGAAGAATCCGAAGATATTTGCTGAGCTGGAAGAAGAGGCGAAAGCTGTTCCGATTGGGTCGCGTGGGCTTGTGTTGATCCCCTATTTTTCCGGCATCATGACGCCCTATTGGGATGCTGATGGTCGTGGGGTTTTGGCTGGACTTTCGGGCAGCCATACGCGGGGTGATATTTATCGTGCCCTTTTGGAGGGAATCGCTCTGGAACAGGCGATGATGACCAACCGGGTGGCGGCTGCTACGTCACCGATTGATCATTTTGCAATTGTTGGCGGCGGTTCGAAATCTGATCTCTGGTGCCAGATCGTTAGTGACGCTTCAGGACGGGATGTGAAGCGGTTGGAAACACCGGAGGCTTCGGCGCTCGGAGCGGCCATGGCCGCTGCAAAAGGTGCAGGCTGGTTCAAGACCATTCCTGATGCGTCACAGGCCATGAGTGGCAAGCCTACAAAAATATTCCGTCCACGGACGAAACAGGCCAGGGCCTATGCGGAACTACTGTCGATCTATCAGGACCTGTGGCCGCAGATGAGTGCATGGAATTCCCGCATGCAGAATTTCGCGCGGAGGCAGGGTGTATGACGACCGCGCGTAAAGACTGGAACAGCTTGATCCGTGAAGTGATATCGGGCGAATGGCGCGACCCGGAAACGGGGAAGGCTTGTGCTGTGCCGTTTGAAACCATTCGCATTGAAGAGACGCTGGATGGCGGTGCGGCTGATCTGGTGGCGCCTTTGAAAATCGGGCGAAAGCTTGCTGTGGTCAGTGATACCAACACCCATGAAGCCATGGGCAAACGGGTGGCCAAGGAACTTTCGGGCTGGGCTGATATTGAAGAGATTGTGTTTCCTGGCAATACGCATTGCGATGAACCAACCATTGCCCTGATGAAAGACAAGACGCGGCATTGTGATGGTTGTGTGGTTGTGGGCTCGGGGTCGTTATCGGACACGGTGAAATTCGCCACCTTCGAAGATGGCCGCAAATATGTGAGCTTCGCCACAGCGGGTTCGATGAATGGTTATGGGGCGGGTACGGCTTCCGTCACGCTGGCCAATGGTTACAAGACGTCGGTGCCAGCCCATGCGCCGCGTGCCGTGTTTGTGGATTTGGGTGTGAGTGCTGCTGCCCCGCCTTGGCTTGCGGCCGCGGGATTGGGAGACAGTTTGTGCCGCCCTACGGCACAAGTAGAGTGGTGGGCGGCGCATCGTCTTCTCGGTGGTTCTTTCGCGCAGACGCCGTTTGATTTGTTCAATGTTGAGAATGATGAAGCGCTGATGATCAAGACTGCGCCTGATTACAAAAATCATTCGATTGAAGCCAATGGCTATCTTTACCGTGTGCTGACGCTGGCCAGTTTCGGCAACAACATTGTCGGTACCTCGCATTCAGGTTCCATGGGCGAACATCAGGTGTCGCACTGGATCGACATGTTTGCAGGTGACGCGCACCCCGGCACGACGCATGGGCAACAGGTTGGTGTGGCGTCGATTGCGCTGGCGCGTTTGCACAAGGTTTTGTTCGATATGGACAAGCCGCCGCACATCAAGGCAACGCGGATTGATGAAACGGATTTCGCGCTGCGCTATGGCGTCAACATTGGCCGCATGATGTATGAACAAGCGAAGAAGAAATCTTTCGATCGCGACCAGGCCTCGGCCTTCAATCACTCGCTTGATCGCGTCTGGCCGGAGCTGCGCTCTGAACTCAAGGCCATGATGATGGACCCTGATGAGATGGCGTCGATCATTTCATCGGCGGGTGGTCCCACGACTGCCACTGAACTTGGGCTGCCGCGCGATGTTTGGCGCAAGGCCATGAAACATGCCCGCGATGTGCGCAACCGCTGGTCCTTTCTGGATCTTGCGGATGATGCAGGTCTGCTCGACGAATTTTTGAATAACGATCCGCAATAGGGAATATGAAACATGGCCTCGGTCACATTACGCGATATCAAGAAAAGTTACGGCGCTGTGCAGGTTATTCACGGCGTCAATCTTGACATTGAGGATGGCTCTTTCGTGGTGCTGCTGGGACCTTCGGGCTGCGGCAAGTCGACGTTGCTGCGCTCAATTGCCGGGCTTGAAGCCATTACTTCTGGCGACATCAATATCGGTGACCGGCGTGTGAATGATGTGCATCCGAAGGACCGCAACATTGCCATGGTGTTCCAGAATTATGCGCTTTATGCCCATATGACGGTGAAGGACAATATGAGTTTCTCGATGACGCTTGCGAAGAAACCGCAAGCGGAAATTGACGAGAAGACGGCTTGGGCCGCGCGCATTCTCAACCTTGAACCTTATCTTGGTCGTTATCCGCGCGAACTCTCCGGTGGGCAGCGCCAGCGTGTGGCCATGGGTCGGGCCATTGTGCGTGACCCCGCAGTGTTTTTGTTTGATGAACCGCTTTCAAACCTTGATGCGAAATTGCGGGTGCAGATGCGCACGGAAATCAAGGACCTGCATGAGCGTCTGAAAACCACAACGGTTTACGTGACGCATGACCAGATCGAAGCCATGACCATGGCGGACAAGATTGTGATTTTGAAAGACGGTGTGATTGAGCAGCAGGGTTCACCGCTGGATGTTTATGACCGTCCCAATAATTTGTTCGTGGCGTCCTTCATCGGGTCGCCTTCGATGAATCTGATCAAAGGCACTGTCAGCAAAGGCAATATGATCACCGCTGATGGTACGAAGATCGCGCTTCCCAAGGGCCACAAGGCGAGGGATGGGCAGGACATCGTGTTCGGCATTCGGCCTGAGCACATTGAAGTGGGGGCGGGCTTCAAGGCCAAGGTGACGGTGACAGAACCGACGGGACCTGAAATTCATATCTATGCTGATCTGGGGCCCGATGAAATTTGTGCTGTTGTGCGGGAGCGTCTGGAATTGAAGCGTGACCAGATGATTGATCTCAGGCCAATGCCTGACAAAATTCATTTGTTTGATGCTGCAACGGGCCAAGTGATCAGATGAGTGTGATCACCATCCTTGGTGCGGGTGTCATGGGGTCTTCCATGTGCATGCCCTTGGTGGACCAGGGACATGAGGTCCGACTTGTGGGCACGCATCTTGATGATCACATCATTGACAGTATTGCCGGGAATGGTTTGCATCCGAAACTCAATGTGACGATGCCCTCGCGTGTTAAGCCGTATCATCACGGCGAATTTGCAGAAGCGCTTGGTGACAATACGGATATTGTGTTGTTGGGTGTGTCGTCGGCTGGAGTTTATTGGGCCATTGATCGTCTGGCGCGTGTGATGAAGTCGGCAACGCCTATCGTCATGATCACCAAGGGCATGAAGCCTGAGGCTGATCACATGCGGGCCTTTCCGGATGTGGTGGCGGAAGAATTGCAATCGCGTCTGGGATTTGCGGTGCCGGTGGCGGGCATTGCCGGGCCTTGCATTGCGGGCGAACTTGCGGCGCGGCGGCATACGGGTACGGTGATTGTGTCGCGTGATGCGGCGCTGGCGCAGACGCTAACGGAGGCCTTTGGCGGTACATATTATTTGCCTCGCACCTCGAGCGACATGATTGGTGTGGAAGTGTGTGCTGCGTTCAAAAACTTCTTTGCAATCGCCGTGGGCTGGGCACATGGGCGGAATGAGGTTCTGGCTGAAACTGAGAATAAGGCGCGCAACAACAATGCTGCGGCGATTTTGTTTGACCAGGCGGTGCGCGAGATGTTGGCTTTGACAGCAGCCCTTGGTGGATCGCCTGAAAGCGTGTGGGGCATGCCGGGGGTGGGTGATCTCTACGTGACCTGCCAGGCCGGGCGCAATTCACGGCTTGGACATGCGCTGGGGCGCGGGTTGACCTATGATCAGGCCAAGGATGGTCCGCTGAAGGGGGAGACGGTTGAAGGGGCTGAACTGGGCATTGCCGTTGCTTCGTCAATACGCGGCATGATCCGGGCTGAGAAACTGAAAGCATCTGCTGTGCCGCTGACGCTGGCTTTGCTGGATGCACTCACACAAAACATTCCCCTCGAACCGCCATGGGCGGATTTGCACCGGAGTGGATGACCATGGCAGCGGCAGATAAGCCTGAAGTCATACGGCATCCACCAATGCCCGACGTTGACCTTGGGCTTGAAACGCCGGTTGATCCTGAGGAGCAATTGGCAACGCGGGCAGCTTGGTTGTATTTTGTGGCTGAGAATACGCAGGCGCAAATTGGCAAGAAATTGGGACTCACACGCATTCGTGTGAACAGGTTGCTGGCGCATGCGCGGCGTTTGGGCTTGGTGCAAATTACCATAACCGGGCGACTTGCGACGTCGATCAAGTTGGAAGACGCGTTGCAACGGCGCTTTGGCTTGCTTGATGTGGTGGTGGTGCCTGCCACTACTGAAATCGAAAAGCAGCGGGCGGTGATTGCGGCGGCGGCCGGACATTATCTTGCCAAGCAGTTGAAGGATAACATATCGGTTGGTGTGGGTTGGGGGCAAACGCTACGACACTCTCTGGCCTATGTTCCGCACAAGACCTACAAGAAACTTTCTGTCGTCTCGCTGATTGGCGGCCTCACCCATTCATCTGCTGTGAACCCGCATGAAACCGCGTCGCACCTGGCTGATATTGTGGGGGGGCAATGCTATTATTTCGCAGGCCCTGCTTTCACTGATACGGAAGCCACGCGTGAAATCCTGATGAACCAGCCGATGATGCGGGATGTGTTTGAGCGCGGGCGCAAGGTTGATCTGGCGTTTTTGTCGGTAGGTGAACTCGGCAAGAACAGCACCATGGCAAAGTTGGGTTTGATCACGCCGGACGAAGTAACGACATTGCAAAATGCGGGTGCCGTGGGAGATTTGTGTTCGCACTGGCTGGATGCGCAGGGCAAGTTTGTGGAGCATCCGCTGAACCGCCGCGCCGTGGCTTTGCCGCCGGAAAACTTGCGCGGGGTGCCGCGTGTGGTGTTGGTGTCGGGGGGCAAGAACAAAGTGGCGATGATGCATGGTGTGTTGTCGAATAGGCTGGCCAATATCGTGATCACCGATGAAGTGACAGCGCGCGCGCTGCTGGATGTGAAATCATGATTGAGGTTGTGCTTGGCATTGACGTGGGAACATCCGGTGTGCGCATTGCGGCGCGTGACAGGGATGGGGCGTTGAAGGCCATGGCTTCGGCACCGCTTAATGCTCCCATTCTGGATTTTGGTCGCGCCTTGCAGGACCCCGCCCTGTGGTGGGAGGCGATGGGCGTGGCGTTCAAGGCGCTTGATCTTAAGGGTTTACAGGTTTTGGCACTCGCCATTGATGGCACATCGGGAACGGTGTTGCCTGTCGATGCTGCGGGTCGTGCCGTTGGCATGGCTTCGATGTATAATGATGTGGCGGAGTCCAAGCATGTGCTGCGGATCAAATCGGTGGCGCCGCCTGAGACGGCAGCACATGGGGCGACGTCGCCGCTGGCACGATTGATGCCAATGCTCTCTGGCGCGGCGCGCATACTGCATCAGGCGGATTGGTTGCTGGGGCGATTTTGCGGGCGCTTTGACGTGTCGGATGAAAACAATGCGTTGAAGACGGGTTATGATCCCGTCACGCGCACATGGCCTGCATGGATTTCTGATGTTGGTGTTGATGTTGCGAAGCTTCCAAAAGTGGTTGCTGCGGGTACGCGGGTGGGAATGATTTTGCCTGAGGTAGCCGTTGTGTTTGGATTACCGCGCGATGTCGCTGTTGTTGCAGGCACTACTGATGGCTGTGCTGGTTTTCTGGCATCAGGTGCGAAAGAGCCTGGTGATGGGGCGACTTCACTTGGTACGACGCTGACGTTGAAGCTGCTTTCGGCAACGCCAGTGTTTGCGCCTGAATTCGGCATCTACAGCCATCGCATTGGTGATCAATGGTTGGCGGGTGGGGCGTCCAACACGGGTGGTGTGGTATTGAAGCAGTTTTTCACGGCTGAGGACATTGTGCGGTTGACTGCACTGATGGATGGACACGTGGCGACGGGGCTTGATTATTATCCCTTGCCGAAAGCGGGTGAGCGTTTCCCGATCAATGATCCAGACATGTTGCCGCGTTTGACGCCGCGCCCCGCCGAAGATCATGTGTTTTTGCAAGGATTGTTTGAAGGCATCGCGGAGATCGAAGCGCTGGGCTATCGACGATTGGCGGAGCTGGGGGCTTCGCCGCTGAAGAGTATTCGTTCCGCAGGTGGTGGTGCCGCGAATGCGGTGTGGACTGCGATCCGCTTGCAGCGGCTTGGTGTTCCTGCTTTGGTTTCGGTCAGTGAACAGGCGGCGATGGGCACGGCGCGATTGGCCTGGCGCGGGATTGGTCATGATGCGTAGGATTTCCGGTGTCGGGGAAATCGCCCGTGATTTTGATGCGATGTTGATAGACCAGTTTGGTGTTATCCATGATGGACAGAAACTGTATCCCGGTGCGGCGGAGGTGCTGTCAGAACTCCGTGTACTGAACATTCCCGTCGTGGTCATGACAAACTCCGGCAAACGTGCGTCCCCCAATGTGGAGCGTGTCGTGAAAATGGGGATTGTGCGGGATCACTTTGTCGATTGCGTGAGTTCGGGTGAGGTGGCGTTTCAGTCGCTTGCGGTGAAGCGGGCTTTTCTCATTGGCAAGGATGGTGAGGATTATGGGTTTGATCCCGTTGAGTTTGTTGCGTCACCCGATGATGCTGAGGTGATGTTGATCCTGGGGTCCAATGCACCAACGACGTCACTGGATGACTATCGTGCGCTGTTTGCGTGGATCACACTTCCTGCGATTTGTTGCAATCCGGATAAGCTGATGATGACGCGAGATGGTTTGCAGCCAGCTCCCGGAGCCATTGCTGATGTTTATGAATCGATGGGAAGTTCGGTAACGTGGATCGGCAAGCCTTATGCTGCCATTTATGAATATGCTTTGAAGCTGGTGGGTTCGCCGAAACGCGTGCTTTGTATTGGCGATAGTGCCGAGCATGATGTGGCGGGTGGTCGTGCGGCGGGTTTGAGTACGCTGCTGGTGCGGCAGGGGGTGAGTGCGGGGGTGTTAGAGGTGGATTTGCGTCCGCGGCCTGATTTTTTTTGTGAGCGGTTTTGCTGGTGACTGCCGCCCCACCCCCGGCCCCTCCCCATAAGAATGGGTAGGGGTGAAGGTTATTTTTTTAGCAACCACTCATGCTCTTTTGCGTTGTTGAATTTCCAGGTGCGGACTGGGCCTGCCATGACGTTGAGATAGTAGAGGTCGTAGCCGTGGATGGTGGCGCAGGGGTGGTAGCCGCGTGGCACCATGACGATGTTGCCGTCTTCGACGGCCATTGATTCATCCAGTTTTCGGTCATCGGTATAAACGCGTTGGAAGGCGAAGCCCTGGGGTGGGTTGAGGCGGTGGTAGTAGGTTTCCTCGAGTAGCGACTCGTGCGGCAGATTGTTCTTGTCGTGCTTGTGGGAAGGGTAAGACGAGGTGCAGCCGTTGGGGGTGATGACTTCAACGACGAGCAGGCTTGTCGCGCGCTTGTCTTGCTCGGGCAGAATGTTGCAGACGTAGCGGGTGTTGGAACCTGCGCCTCTGGTTTCGATTTTCAGCTCATCTGGTGCGATCACGAAAGCGTCCGAGCCCTTTTTGGCGGGGGCGGTGCAGATGTTGATAACGCAATCGGTTGTGGCGGTGACTGACCATTTGGCTTTCGGTGGCACGTAGACGTTCCAGGGCTTGCCTTCGAACACGTTCATGCGGTCGCCGATGACGCCGAAGCTTTTGCCATCGACTTTCACTTCGCCTTTGCCGGAGATGAAGACGATGCAAGTCTCGCGTTTGTCTTCCATGCCCTTGGCGAGTTTTCCAGGGCTGAGTTTCCAGACATCGTGACCGACATATTTCCACTTGGCAGATTGGGGTGTCACCGAAATTATTTTGCCGGATTTCTTTGAGGCTTTGACGAGAAGTTTGGAGGGCATGGCTCAGCTTCCGATGCGTTGCAGTTTGCCGCCCTTGCGCCAGTTGGCGTGGGCTTTTACGACTTGTTTGCGGGTGGAGACTTCGGGGATTCCGACTTCCCACCAGGTGCCGCCAGCGTCTGTGGTTTCCATGGGGTCAGTGTCGATGATGATGGCGTGGGTCTTGGGGCTGGCTTTTGCGATTTTCACTGCTGCTTCCAAGTCCGCCAGCGACTTCACCTTGATGGCGACGGCCCCCATGCTTTCGGTGTGCTTCACAAAATCAATGGCGTGATTTGCGCCCTCATGGGTGTTGTGGTCGAAGAGATTGTTGAAGCGTTCGCCGCCTGCTGCAAACTGCAAACGGTTGATGCAGCCGTAGCCGCGATTGTCGGTGATGATCAGCGTCAGCTTGGTGCCCATCATCACGGCGGTGGCGAGTTCGGAGTTCGCCATCATGTAGGTGCCGTCGCCAGTCCAGACTACAACTTCACGGTCGGGGTTGGCGAGCTTGGTGCCGATGCCGCCTGCGATTTCATAGCCCATGCAGGAGAAGCCATATTCCATGTGGTAGGAACCGGGGTAGCTGGCTTCCCAGAGTTTGTGCAATTCGCCGGGCATGGAACCTGCGGCGCAGAGCACGGTGACATCGCGGCCAAGGGCGCGTTGTACGGCCCCCACCACTTGCGAGTCCGAAGGCAATTCGGCGTTTGACGGCTTGGTGTATTTCGCGGCGGTGGCGATCCACTTCGTGTGCTCGGATTTTGACTTTGTGGTCCAGGCGGCGGGTGCTTGCCATTTGCCGAGGTTGACGGTGAGTTCTTCGAGGCCGACGCGGGCATCGGCAATCAGTGGCAAGGAGCGATGTTTGGTGGCGTCGAAGCTTTGGGTATTGAGGCCGATGATCTTGCGGTCCCTGGCTTTGAACAGCGACCACGAACCCGTTGTGAAATCCTGCAGGCGGGTGCCGACAGCGAGGATGACGTCGGCTTGTTCGCAGATGGTGTTGGCGGCACCTGTTCCGGTGACGCCGACTGCACCCATGTTGAGGGTGTTGTCGAAGGGCATGGAGGATTTGCCGGATTGGGTTTCAACCACGGGAATTCTGTGGGCTTCGGCAAAGGCTTTGAGTGTGGTTGTAGCTTCGGAATACAGTGTGCCGCCGCCGGTGATGATGACGGGTTTTTTGGCGGCTTTCAGGGTTTTGACGGCTTGTGACAGTTCATCTTCATCCGGGCGCGGACGCCTCGTGGACCAGACGTGTTCGTCGAAGAAATCTTCCGGATAGTCGAAGGCTTCGGCCTGGGTGTCCTGACACATAGAGAGGGTGACGGGGCCGCAATCGGCGGGGTCGGTCAATACGACCATGGCACGGTTCAATGCGGGGATGAGTTGTTCCGGCCTCGTGATGCGGTCGAAGTAGCGGGAGACTGGTTTGAAGCAATCGTTGGCCGTGGTGGTGCCGTCGCCGAAGTCTTCGATTTGTTGCAGCACGGGGTCGGGGAAGCGGGTGGAGAAAACATCGCCCGGCAGCAGCAGGATGGGAATACGGTTGACGTGGGCCACGGCGGCGGCTGTGACCATGTTGAGGGCGCCTGGGCCGATCGATGAGGTGGCGGCCATCATGCGCTTGCGGTTCGAGGCTTTGGCAAAGGCGGTGGCGGCGTGGGCCATGGATTGTTCGTTGTGGGCGCGATAGGT
>CAXTLE010000086.1:0-10621 GCA_964244855.1 uncultured Aestuariivirga sp.
AGGCGACATGCCGTAGGCTTTGGCGGCTTCAAGCTGGCCTGTTGGAATGGCCTGGATTGCGCCGCGCAAGACTTCGGTGGAATAGGCACCCTGCACGATACCCAAAACCAGTATGGCGGCAATGGTTCCGTTCACATTTACCGGGCCATAACCCACCAATTCTCCCAAAGTACTTATGCCGCGTGTGCCCGCGAAAAACAGGAAAAGGATCAACACAAGTTCGGGGATTGAGCGAATGACGGTGGTATAAAAATTTGCCAACGCACGTGATACAGGACCGCCATAAAGCTTGCTCATGGCACCAATCAGTCCCAGGAACACACCAAGTGTAAAAGCCAGAGCGGCTATGTATAGCGTCACTACGGCGCCACGCAGAAGCTCATCGGCAAAACCGGTTCGACCGAACGTGAGGACTTCTGGGAACATGCGCTTCCGCCTGAAAGACTGAAGCGGCCACCCCTGAGATGACCGCCAGTTGATGTTTATGGTTTTGGTGGCAGTGTGAGTGCACCGTTGAGTTTGTATTTCAATGTCAGCTTGTCAAACGTGCCATTGGCCGAGAGTGCCTTGATGGCGGCGTTGATCTTGTCCTTCAATGCGGTGTCTTCCTTGCGCAGGCCAACGCCAACACCAGGTCCAAGTATTGCAACGTCGGGAGCCATTATGCCATAAACTTCGCAGCATGCGCCATCGGCAGTGGCGAGGAAGTTATCCAATGTCACGCCATCAGCCTGCACGACATCAACTCGTCCTGCGGCGAGGTCGGCATTGGCTTCGTCCTGGCCTTTGTACGCCTTGATTGTTGCCCCGGCAGGAACGAAATATTTCTCGGCGTAGTTGGCGTGTGTCGAGGCCGCTTGCACGCCGATGGTTTTGGTCTTTAATGCTTCAGGGGTAACGCTGTGATCGCCGCCCTTTGGTCCGATGATGACCGAAGCAGACTGGTAATACATGTCGGAAAAATCGATTTGCTTCTTGCGCTCGTCATTGATCGACATCGAACCAAAAATGCCATCCATCTTCTTTTCAAGCAGGGCGGGGATGATGCCGTCCCAAGCGATGGGAATAAGTGTGCATTTTTCCTTCATCTCGGCGCAGACGGCCTGAAGCAATTCATATTCCCAACCTTCCCATTCGCCCGCAGCGTTCTGCGAGGTGAAGGGTGGATAGGGTGCTGCGTCAGTGGCGAACACGAGATCAGCTTTCGCGGTAGAGCTCACGGCGGCCAAGGCGGCGGCGGCGAGAAGCAGAGATTTAAATTTCTTCATGAGTGAATACCTCAGGTTACATCGTTTTCTTGCTATCCGTTTCCGGCCAAAATCAGGGCCGGAAACGAATTGTTTGTGCCGGGCATAGGGATGCGCCGGAAATTCTTCTTTCTGTTCCGTCAGCCCTTTGGTGGTAGTTGAAGCAGCCCGGTCAAATTGTATTTGGCAGTCAAGGCTTCAAAAACACCCTTGGCGGCGAGAGACTTGATGGCCGCATTCATTTTGTCACGGAGGGCAGTGTCTTCCTTGCGGAAGGCGGCACCAACGCCATTGCCCAAAACGGCACGGTCATCTGGAACTTCGCCGTAAATTTCACAGCAAGCACCTTCTGCTGTTGCCAGGAAGGCTTTCAACGTTGTGCCATCGGCAACACCATAATCGACCCGGCCAGCTGCCAAATCGGCGTTGGCTTCGTCTTGGCCCTTATAGGATTTTACGATAGCGCCTGCTGGCACGTAGTATTTTTCAACGTAGTTGGAAGGTGCGGTTGATCCCTGCATGCCGATGGTCTTGCCCTTGAAGGTTTCAGGTGTGAAAGTCTTTTCCCCACCTTTCGGACCAATAACCACCGTGGCTGAATGGTAATACATGTCAGAGAACATGATTTGCTTCTTGCGCTCGTCTGTCATCGACATCGAACCAAAAATACCGTCCATCTTCTTTTCCATGAGGGCAGGAATAATGCCGTCCCAAGCAATGGGAATCATCGTGCATTTTTCGTTCATCTCAGCACAAATCGCGGTCATCAATTCAAATTCCCAGCCTTCCCATTCGCCGGCAGCATTTTGTGAGGTAAAGGGCGGATACGGTGCAGCGTCTGTGCCGAACACGAGATCGGCTTTCGCAGTAGCACTCACTGCGGCCAAAGCGGCAGCTGCGAGTAGCAGCGATTTGAAGGTTTTCATGGATTGGAAACTCCCTGTCGTCTTTTCCGTTCCGGCCTATGCTAGGCCGGATACGAATTGCTTGCAGCGCGCCGAAATTGGCGCGCCGAATACTTGTTTTGGTGGACCCTCTTCCTCGATCATGCCCTTGTGCAGGTAAATCACATGAGAGGAGACATCACGGGCAAATTTCATTTCGTGGGTGACGAGGATCATGGTGCGGCCTTCGTCGGCAAGGCTGCGAATGACTTTCAGCACTTCGCCGACAAGCTCTGGGTCGAGAGCCGAGGTAGGCTCGTCAAACAGCATAACCTTTGGCTGCATGGCCAAGGCGCGGGCGATGGCGGCGCGTTGCTGTTGGCCGCCGGAAAGAAAAGAAGGATACTGGTCCTTCTTTTCGTAAAGGCCAACGCGGTGCAGCAACGCTTCAGCGCGCTCGATGGCTTCGGCTTTCGGTACTTTGAGAACATGGATCGGCGCTTCGGTGACGTTCTGCAAGACTGTCATGTGTTGCCAGAGGTTGAAGCTTTGGAAGACCATGCCGAGCTGGGTGCGAATGCGTTCCACCTGGCGGTTGTCCGTCGGTTGCATGTTGCCGTCTTTACCGGCTTTTAGCGAAATTTCCTCGCCGTTTACAATGATTTGGCCGCGCGTCGGCATTTCGAGGAAGTTGATGCAGCGCAGAAATGTGCTCTTGCCGGAGCCGGATGCACCGATCATGGAGACGACGTCGCCTTCACGGGCAGTGAGGGATACGCCCTTCAAAACTTCCAGCGGCCCGAACGACTTATGCAGGTCGTTGACAACAACGGCCTTTGGCTTGTCAGTTCTCTGTAGCTGTGCTGTTTTGCTCAACTTTACGCCCCCGATGATTGTTTTTCTTTTGAGCGTAGCAGCAATGGCAATCACAAAGCAATCACGCCAGAATAGAAACTTCGGTGTTCCACTGCTTTACCTACCGGTCAATAACGGCTTATCCTCCGATTCAGTCATGGAAATGCGGGTTGAGGCCTTAGACGGTCGCCTCGCTTCAAAACATGCGAAAACAGGGAGTGTTTATATGTCTACACTGAAACAAGCAGTCGCCGCGCTGTTGGCAGCAACATCTATGCTGGCAAGTGCCGTGGCACCGGTTGCCGCTCAAGAAATGAAAAAAGAAGTTGGAGCGGGCGAAGGTCAACTCAATATTCTGGCATGGCCCGGCTACATCGAAAATGGCTCGTCCGACAAAAATTATGACTGGGTGACAGATTTCGAGAAGAAAACCAGCTGCAAGGTCAATGTCAAAACCGGTGGCACGTCAGACGAGATGGTCGCACTGATGAATGAAGGCGGGTTTGACCTGGTCACCGCTTCGGGAGATGCCAGCCTGCGTTTGATTAAAGGCAAACGGGTTCAGGCTGTGAATGTGGATCTGATACAGTCATTCAAAGGCGTGGATGAGCGGCTGAAATCAGCTGCGTGGCACACTGTTGATGGTGTGCATTATGGTACACCTTATCAATGGGGCGCCAATGTGTTGGCCTATAACACCAAGGTGTTCCCGGAAGCGCCCAAAAGCTGGTCTATTGTATTTGAAGAACAGAACCTTCCAGACGGCAAATCCAACAAGGGACGGGTGCAGGCCTTTGATGGTCCGATCTACATTGCCGACGCAGCGCTTTACCTGATGAAGAAGAAGCCGGAACTTGGCATCAAAGATCCTTACGAACTGACGGAAGCGCAATACAAGGCTGCTCTGGATTTGCTCCGTGTACAGAAGACTTTGGTGAGCCGCTATTGGCATGATGCCTATCTGCAAATTGACGACTTCAAGAATGAAGGCGTGGTGGCTTCTTCATCTTGGCCATTCCAGATCAACATTCTGCAAGCCGACAAGCCTGCCATGGAAAAGACGCCGATTGCGTCAACCATTCCGGAAGAAGGTGCAACGGGTTGGGCCGATACCACCATGTTGGCGGCTGACGCGGAACATCCCAACTGCGCCTATATGTGGATGGAGCATTCGCTTTCGCCAAAGGTTCAAGGTGACGTGGCGGCATGGTTTGGTTCGGTGCCTGTGACGGGTGCAGCCTGTAAAGGCAACGCGTTGTTGACCGACACGGGTTGTGACACCAACGGCATTCAGAACTTCGACAAGATTTCGTTCTGGCGCACGCCAGTGGCGAAATGTGCATCGCAGGCTGAAGGTTGCGTGCCGTATCACCGCTGGGTGAGCGATATGATCGCGGTTTTGGGGGGTCGGTAGGATCCAACCACCATCACATTGAAGTCCCCTCCCCCTTGTGGGGAGGGTTATGGTGGGGGTCGCTCAAACTTGTGAGCTTAAGATCAATTCTTGTGTTGACTCAAAAGCCGGAGCGACCCCCACCCCGGCCCTCCCCACAGGGGGGAGGGTGAAGAAAGTATAGACCAATGACCACTGCCGTCACCTTCCAAAACGTCTCCAGGCACTTCGGCACGGTTCGTGCTGTCGATGACGTCAACCTGGACATTGTCCAAGGTGAATTCTTTGCCATGCTCGGTCCTTCGGGATCCGGCAAGACCACGTGTCTGCGTTTGATCGCGGGGTTCGAGCAACCGACTGCGGGCCATATCGAAATTTTCGGTGTAACGGCTGAAGGTGTTCCGCCTTATCGCCGCAATGTGAATACTGTGTTCCAGGATTATGCACTGTTTCCACATATGACGATTTTGGACAATGTGGCTTATGGTTTGATGGTGAAGGGTGTTGACCGTGGGGCGCGCCATGCCAAGGCCAATGATGCGCTGAAACTTGTGGCGCTCGAAGGTTATGGTGCGCGGCGGCCCGGGCAAATGTCGGGCGGGCAGCGGCAACGGGTGGCTTTGGCGCGGGCTTTGGTAAATGAACCGAAAGTGTTGCTGCTGGATGAGCCGTTGGGCGCTCTCGATTTAAAGCTGCGCGAGCAGATGCAAGTTGAGCTTAAATCCCTGCAACGGCAACTCGGCATTACCTTTGTGTTTGTGACGCATGACCAGGGCGAGGCCTTGTCGATGGCAGACCGTGTAGCGGTTTTTAACGACGGCAAGATTGTGCAGGTGGGCACGCCTGAGGATATTTATGAGCGGCCCGCGACCAGGTTTGTGGCACAGTTTGTGGGATCGTCGAATGTGCTTTCACCGGAGCTTTCTCAAAGCTTCGGTGGCCCTGCCCGCTGGATCAGTTTGCGGCCTGAAAGGATTACTGTTGGCGATAAAGTTTCGAATGGATCTGTTGCGCGTGGCACGGTGGCCTCGGTGCATTATCAGGGATCATTGTCGAAGTTGCATGTGAAATTGCCCGGCGGTGAAATGCTTGTGGCTTCGATACCTGCCAGAGGATTTTCTGGTGCTGAAACCGTGCAATTGTCATGGCCCAAAAACGCCATGCATGTGCTTGCGGGTGAAGCGTGAGCACTGTTGCGGATTGGCTTTATCGCCGTCCAAAATATTTTCTGTTTTTGCTGTTTCTTCCGCCGCTGTTGTGGTTGGGCATTATCTATCTTGGCTCGCTGTTCTTCATGCTGGCCCATGCGTTTTTTTCAATTGATGATTTTACGGGGCTGATTGTTTACGAGCCGACGCTGTCAACGATCACGCAGCTGTTTCAGCCGGCGAATTATGATATTATTTTGCGGACCATAGTAATGGCTGCAGTAGTGACGGTTGCCTCGGCCATTATCGCCTATCCCCTGGCCTATTTCGCGGCGCGTTATGCACGCGGCAAATGGAAAGCGGTGTTCTATCTGCTGATCATGCTGCCCTTGTGGTCGAGCTATCTGGTCAAGGTTTATTCCTGGAAGCTCATTCTGGCGAAGGAAGGGATTGTGTCGTGGGCGGCGGCGAAGCTGCATTTGACATGGGCACTGGATGGATTGTTGGCTACACCCGTCATTGGTGGTCCTTCTTTGTCGACAAGTTATATCGGCACTTTCATTGTGTTCGTTTATATCTGGCTGCCCTACATGATTTTGCCAACGCAGGCCGCACTTGAGCGGGTTCCCACAAATTTGATTGAGGCTTCGGCGGACCTGGGCGGCAACCCCGGACAAACGTTCCGGCATGTATTGTGGCCACTCGCCCTGCCCGGTTTGGTGGCTGGTTCGATCTTCACGTTCTCGCTGACGCTGGGAGACTATATCATTCCGCAGGTGATTGGCGGGTCACAGCAATTCCTTGGCAATGTGGTTTATCTCCAACACATCAAGGCGGGCAATCCGCCACTCGCGGCGGCTTTCACCGTGGTGCCGATTGTGATCATGCTGGTTTATTTGTCTGTGGCCAAACGCATGGGGGCCTTCAATGCGCTCTGATGTTTCGGCACGACCTGCGTGGTGGCTCAGCGTTGCAACAGTGGCGGCATTGCTGTTCATTCATGTGCCGTTGCTGCTGATTATTGTCTACGCATTCTCGGCGGATGTGTCGTTCCAGTTCCCGCCCTCTGGTTACACCACACAATGGTTTTGGGTGGCGTGGGAGCGGAAAGATTTATGGGCGGCTTTGGGGTTGTCTTTCAGGGTGGCAGGCATTGCGACGGCAGTGGCACTGGTGCTCGGCACCATGGCGGCGGCGGCACTGTGGAAGTCCCGGTTTTACGGTAAGGACTATGTATCGCTGCTGTTCATTCTACCCATAGCGCTGCCCGGGATCATCACGGGGATAGCGCTTCGTTCGGCATTCAACTTCATGGATATTCCGTTTTCGATCTGGACAGTTGTGCTGGGCCACGCCACGTTTTGCATGGTGGTGGTTTACAACAATGTGCTGGCGCGGTTCCGGCGGTTGTCTGGATCAATGATCGAAGCGTCTATGGATCTGGGAGCTGATGGCTTTCAAACGTTTCGCCATGTGGTGCTGCCGCAGATTGGCTCGGCTCTATTGGCTGGCGGCATGTTGGCTTTTGCGCTGTCATTCGACGAGGTGATCGTGACTGTGTTTACCAATGGCCTTGAAAACCAGACGCTGCCAATATGGATTTATGATCAGATGTTCAAGCCGCGCGAACGCCCTGTCACCAACGTAGTGGCGGTGTTGGTGATGGTGATCACGCTGGTTCCGGTGTTGGCGGCCTATTACCTCACCCGCGATGCTGAACACACGGGTGGGGCTGGCAAGTGACTATAGGACATAGACCCTGAGTGACCCGTTTGATCCCACATCAACGGCCACCACGCGGCTCACATTCACGCCGTAATCGGCCAAAGCCCGGCGGGTGACTGGATTGGCCTTGAGTGCTGCACGCAGTCTGTTCACGCCTGCTGCATTCTTTTCCACCATGAGCCGATAGTCCTGAATGCTGTCTGTGTAATCACCAATAAATCGCGACATGCTGATTGAATCGAGGCGCAGGTTGATAACGCCTATACTGGGCACATGTTTCAAATGCGAAATTTTTGGTGCCGTGGCACCTGCACGCATGATGGTGGCGTCAACAGGAATACCGCCAATAAGATTGGACCGGGCTTGCGCCAGAGGAACGCCGATTACTGCGCTGGCCAAGGCCATCGCTCCTGCCAATCGCGAGAGAGTGAGTAATCTTTTTGTCATGACGACCTCCTTGGTTTAAAGTGAGGTTGTGCTTAGGGCAGCTTTTTTCAAGTGCTATGCCGCCAGTTTTACCAAATTCTGCATCAACACCCGCGTGCCTTTCAAGCGTTGTTCTGCTGTCACCCAATCGCGCATGATCACCAGTTTCATGTCAGCGCGGAGTTTGGCAAGGGTGCCCTGCCCGCTGATCCATTGCACCAGCTTGCCGGGATTCGGGAATATGCCGTTGCGGAAGGCGATGCTGGCCCCTTTCGCTCCGGCATCAACGGACTGCACGTTGGCGATACGGCAGAGCATTTTGATGGCGACGATTTGCAGGAGGTGTTGCACGTCTTCCGGTGGTTTGCCGAAACGGTCGTGCAGCTCGGCACCGAAGGCATCAACCTGGTCTTGTTCGGTGAAGTCGGCCAAACGGCGGTACAAGCCCAGGCGCACTTGCAGGTCTGAGACGTAACTTTCAGGGATGAGCACCGATGTGCCGATGTTGATTTGCGGTGACCATTGGCTGTCACCTTCGACCATGGTTTCGCCTGCCCGCATTTGGGCCACGGCTTCTTCCAGCATGTTTTGATAAAGTTCAAAGCCGACTTCGCGGATGTTGCCGGATTGCTCTTCGCCCAACAAATTGCCGCCGCCGCGAATATCAAGATCGTGGCTTGCAAGGGTGAAGCCTGCTCCCAGTGAATCGAGGGATTGCAGCACTTTCAGGCGGCGTTCGGCATTGGGGTTCAAGGCACGGCCCGGTGGTGTGGTCATCAGGGCATAAGCGCGGGTTTTCGATCGCCCTACGCGACCCCTTAATTGATAAAGCTGGGCTAGGCCGAACATGTCGGATCGATGCACGACGAGAGTGTTGGCTGTGGGAACGTCGAGGCCGGATTCGACGATTGTTGTGGACAGCAACACATCGAAGGCGCGGTCATAAAACCCGGTCATGATGTCTTCAAGCTCTGTGGGCGCCATGCGACCATGGGCGGCGCGGAATTTTACTTCCGGCACGTTCTGGCGCAGGAATTCGGCGATTTCGTCAAGATCGGTGATGCGGGGGACAACATAGAAACTCTGGCCGCCACGGAAATGTTCGCGCAGCAAATGTTCGCGAATGATAACGGGGTCGAAGGGCGTGATGTAGGTGCGAACCGCGAGACGGTCGATGGGTGGCGTGGCGATAATCGACATTTCGCGCACTCCGGAGAGTGCGAGTTGCAGGGTGCGCGGGATGGGTGTTGCGGTGAGGGTCAGCACATGCACGTCGTTCCGGAGTTCTTTCAAGCGTTCCTTGTGCTTGACGCCGAAGTGTTGTTCTTCGTCGATGATTAACAGGCCAAGATCGCGGAATTTGATGTTGCCTGTCAACAGTGCGTGGGTGCCAACAACAATATCGATGGTGCCTTCGCTGAGTTCTTTTTTGACCAGATCAAGTTCCTTGCGGCCTACGAGGCGCGAGGCTTGGGCGATGCGCAGCGGCAGACCTTTGAAGCGCTCAGCAAAGTTCTTGTAATGCTGGCGGGCCAGCAATGTGGTGGGCACGACAACGGCGACTTGTTTACCTGCATAGGCTGCCACGAAAGCCGCGCGCAGTGCGACTTCGGTTTTACCAAAGCCCACGTCGCCGCAGATGAGACGGTCCATCGGGCGGCCCTTTTGCAGGTCGTCGATAACCGCTTCGATGGCACCGAGCTGGTCTTCGGTTTCTTCATAGGGGAAGCGTGCGCAGAATTCGTCGAAGGCACCTTCGGGGGGTGACAGCACATCGCCGGTTTTGAGTTCGCGGGCCGCTGCGGTTTTGATGAGGTCATTGGCGATTTCGAGAATGCGTTCCTTGAGGCGCGCCTTCTTGGCCTGCCAAGCGCCACCGCCCAGTTTGTCGAGCTGTACGTTGTCGGTTTCAGAGCCATAGCGCGAGAGCAAATCGATGTTCTCGACGGGAATAAAAAGCCGGTCGTTGTTGGCGTAGATCAGCAACAGGCAGTCATGGGGTGCACCTTGCACGTCGATGGTTTTCAGGCCTTCGAAGCGGCCAATGCCGTGGTCCACATGCACCATGAAATCGCCAGGCATAAGCGACGACAATTCAGCGATCACATCAGCTGCTTTGCGGGCGCGGCGCACACGGCGCACCATGCGGTCGCCCAAAATATCCTGCTCGGTGATCAACGCGAGGTCGGGCGTTTCGAAGCCCTCTTCAAGAGGCTGCACGATGACGTTGATCAGCGATTTGTCGCGCTTCAGCACTTCATCCCAATTTGCAGCACTGGCGATGGCGCCAACGTCATGGTCGCGCAGGATGGTGGCGAGGCGTTCAGCGGAGCCTTCGGTCCACGCTGAAATGACGACGCGCTTTCGGGTGGATTGTACCGCTTGCACATGAGTGCGAACGGCATCGTAGACATTACCGCCAGCTTCAGCGCGCTCAGCTGCAAAGGTGCGGCCTTGCTTGCCGCCGAAGGAGATGGCTGAGCTTTCTGGGCGTTCGAAGGGCGTGGTTTCGGCGACGGTGCGGTCGGCCAGAACATGGGCCCATTGATCGGGCATGATGTAAAGGCGTTGCGGTGGCAGCGGTTTGTAAGGGGCAGCACCAAAGTTTTGTTTGCTTAGCGCCTCTTTGCGGGCGTCGTAATATTCTTCGATTTGCGCATGGCGGGCCGCGGCACTTTCCTGCACCATGTGGGACATGCTGACCACGGCTTCCGGCAGGTAATCAAATAGTGTTTCGAGTGCTGGATGGAATAACGGCAGCCAGTGTTCCATGCCCTGATATCGTCTGCCACCCGTAACTGACTCGTAGAGTGGATCATGCGTGTCGATGCCACTGAAAGCTTCGGCGTAGTTTTTACGGAAGGTGGCAACGGCGTCTTTCGCCAGCAACACTTCATTGGCGGCGTTGAGGGTGAAGGATTTCCGCTGTTCCGTGGTGCGTTG
>CAXTLE010000087.1:0-10587 GCA_964244855.1 uncultured Aestuariivirga sp.
ATCAGCCTTCTCCCGTTTCTTCCAACGGGAGAAGGTGGCCCTGGCGCTCGCCTTTGATCGCGGGAGCGGATGAGGGGCCGCGAGTCGCGATTTAGCCCAAACCAGCTTCCTTCACAGCCGCATCAATCGATGCTGCAACCGTATCCATGCAAGCCTTGGCATCGCCACCGAAATCCTGGCCCGTCAGCAACTTGCCGAGGTTGACTGGAATTTCGTTGTTGGAGAAGCCGGCCCACAGTGGCATGTCGGGTTCAGACGCCATGTCGTTGTCGATGATTTCCTTCACAACGGGCAAGTGGCGCGTTGTACCTGGTCCGACAACTTCCTTGGCCTTCACGCGAGGATCGGCGAAGGATGACAGACGCATAGGGGCAAAACCGCCGCCCAAGGTGCAACGTGTCATGATATCCTTCGAACAAGCCCATTGCATGAAGATCCATGCTGCATCGACATTCTTCGAATATTTCGAAAGACCGAGGATCGAACCGCCTTGGTGGGCAGCACCTGGAATTTCACCAAAGCCTGCATCAGCAGCCGTGGCATAAGGCACCATGCCGCGAACCGGGCGTTTGGCTTGCCACAGACCCTTGACCTTGGAGTCCGCACCATCCCAACCGGGGAAGAATTCATCCCAGGAATTGACGAGCGCGATCTGGCCTGAAGCACCCATCTGCCATTGACCATCCCATGTCGAGTTGGTTGATTCCGGCGGCGAGATTTTCAGCAGTTCCTGGTAATATTTGAGACCGGCAACGCCAGCTTCATTGTTGCCAGAGAACTTTTTGTCTTTTCCGAAGATGGTTCCGCCATGGTTCCACACCACCTGGGTCCAGTCGCATTCCAGCGAATAGTGACCAGACTTGGCTTGTAGGCCTGTGCCGAACATGCCGTTGCCTTTTTCAGCATCATAAATGGTCTTCGCGGCCGTCATGAATTCGTCGATGTTGTTTGGCGGGGCCAGCTTCAGCTTGTCGAAGATATCCTGACGATACATCGTGGTCATGATCGGAATGTCGAAGGGAATACCGACCCAATGATTGTCATACATGGCAAGGCCATTCACCAGTGTCTTGGAGAAGTCTTCCCAATCCATGCCGGGCAATGCCAGTTCTGGCTTGTCCTTGTAATAGGCTATGGGGTCAACCGTATCTTGTGAGAACGTGGCAACCCATGACTGGTCGAGATAATAAATGTCATAGGAACCCAATTGGCCCTGCACGTCTTGCGTGGCCTTGGCGAGAACCTGTTCCAGTGGAACAATTTCAATTTCAACTTCGATGCCGGTGAGGGCTGTGAATTCACCCTTCAGCTTGTCGAGCACCACGGTTGGCGGTGTGGCTTCCGACGTATAGCGGATCTTGGTGCCCTTGAACTTGGAGCCCACTTCCTTGAGCCAGGCATTGACGGCCGGATCGCCAGTGTCTTCAGCAAAAGCAGGTGTGCCGATCAGGCTGCTGCGGTCTTTCCGCAGGTTGCCGAGCAGGCCGAGGTTGAAGGCCGAGAAGCCCACACCAGCCAGCGATGCCTTCTTGATAAAGGAACGCTTCGAAATCTTGCGCGCCGTAAAATCATTGGCTGCATCAATCAAAAACGTTTTCTTGTCGTGTTCAGTAAAACTCATTTTGGTTTCCTCCCAAGGGTTGTTGAGTTTCTAGGTTCTCGTCGCGACGGCTTCACTCCTTCAAGGAGCCAAGAGTAAGTCCGCGGACCAGATGGCGTTGCACCAGCAAGATGAAAATGAATCCGGGAATCATCGCTGCTGTTCCAAGCGCTGTGATGAAACCCCATTCGTTGCCGGTGGATGTGACAAAGGTTTGAATTTTGACGGGCACCGTGCGGATGTCCGACGTGAGAAACAGCGACAGCAAAAATTCTGTCCATGAAAAGACAAAACACAAAACCGCAGCCGCAGCTACACCACCCTTGACCATGGGCAAAACCACCTTGGTGAAACTCTGCCAGCGCGTAGCACCATCAATCATGGCGGCCTGGTCAATATCATGCGGCACATCGTCGAAAAAGGATTTGAGCAGTAAAACTGCGATGGGCAAATTCATCAAGGCATAGATCAGCATCAGGCCAAGCCAGCCCAGATAGTAATTGTCCGTGTCGCGCATGCCCGCCCATTTGTAGGTAATCACCAGCGGGAAAATAATCGCAATAGGCGGCATGAAGCGTTGACCCAAAACCCAGTTCAGGAATGCATCACGCCCGGTAAAGCGCATGCGCGAAAGCGCATAGGCCGCAAACAGCGCCGCAATCATGGTCAATGTCGTAGCCCCGATGGACACCACGATCGAGTCGACAATCGACGAGCGCGAGTCATAAGCCTCCGCACCCGCAACACCCATGCCCAGGCCATCGTCAATCGCCAACTGCGAACGCGACCGACCAAACAGGGTCACGGCATAGTTGATCAGCGTTGGCACAAAGTTGAACCACACGATCTTGTCCTTGTCGAACACGGCGGAGATCGGCTTGACAGACGTCAACGCCCACCAGAAAATCGGGAACATGAAAAGCCCGGTGACGAACACTGCCAGGATGTCACGTAAAATCCGCCAGGGCCTGGACATTTCCATCAGAGCTTCACCTTGAACATGCGCATGAAAACCGTCGACAGGAAGATCACCAGAATCAACGTCAGCAATGAAATTGTCGATGCATAGGGAAAGTCAGCATTGCCAAAGTAAATCCGGCCTGCATAGCTGGTCATGGTTTCAGTCGCCGTGCCGGGACCTGAATCCGTCATCACCTTCACATAGTCAAAGGCCCGCATCAGGTCGACACCACGGATCAACACGGCAATGGCGATGACCTTAGACATCATCGGCAAAGTGAGTTTGAAGAACGCCTGCACCGGGGTTGCCCCGTCAATGGCAGCAGCTTCAAACGGTTCCTTCGGCAATGAACGCAAACCCGCCAGCATGATCAACACCATGAACGGCGTCCATTGCCAGATCTCCGCCAGCAACACGCCGGCAAATGCAGTTCCGGGGTTGCCGAGCATGCTGTAACCAGGCGTCAAAATACCCATGGCCATCAACCCCTTCGCCAACACACCAAAGGAGCCATTCAGCATCAACAAAAACATCATCGCCGTTACGGCAGGGGGAATCACCAGCGGCAGAGTCATCATGGCACGCATCACGCCATATCCCTTGCGATCCGAATCCAGCAGCAGCGCAATCAGCATGCCGAGCACCAGCTGAAACAACAGCGCTATGCCTGTGTACATCAGCGTGTGCAACAGCGCGTCCCACATGCGCGAATCGTGAAACACCTTGTTCCAGTTGAACAGCGGATCAAAAACCAGTTTCCGCGTGGCAGCATTCTTTTTGTAGAGTGACGTGAGAACGGCCTCAAACAGCGGATAGATCCCGAACACCACCATCAAGGCAGAGGCAGGCAAAAGCCACGGCAAAGGGGCTTCACTGGTAAACCAGCGCGGCAACCAAGGACGACGCTGGGTTACAGCGTTCATGACGTCGTCAACTGATCCAAACAGATCCTCCAGAACCCACTTGTAAAGTTCGTGAACTTTTGTTCATCTCAAGTTACAAGTGTTCCGGCACGATAGATTCGGAATTCAACATCTGTCAATCAACTTCGAAAAACTTGTCGTGCACTGCAACACGAAGCGCTTTGGGAAATGTGCGTGCTTCGAGGCATCGCAAGAGGGCGATGCACCTCAGCATGAGGAAGACTGATAATCCCTCACCCTGAGGTGCGAGCCCTTGCGAGCCTCGAAGGGCCGGTTGAGCGAGACGGAAACTTATTTCTTTTTCTTCTTTGAAACCTTCGCCTCAGCCAGCGACGGCAATTCCCCATCCCGCCGCACCGGCGCATGCACCGCCAATGTCGACACATCCTGCCCCTTCAAATCCGCCGCCTGTTTGCCATAGGAACCAAACCGCTTCAGCACCGTCGACATCTCACCATCACCTAAGACTACGGGTTTGCCCGCCAACAACGCTGCCCAATATTGATGCGACAGGGCCTCAATCTCACCAGCCCTCCACAAGGCCTGATCCAGGTCCTTGCCAAAACAAATCTGCCCGTGATTGGCCAGCAAACAACCCGAACGGCCCTCCATCGCCTTCAACATTGTATCCGACAAAGCCTGCGTGCCAAACTCCGCATAGTCCGACACACGCAGCGTCGACCCACCCGCAATGCCGATCATATAGTGAAACGACGGAATCTCCTTCCGCAAACAGGCCAGAGCCGTGGCATAAGTCGAGTGCACATGCACAATGGCCATCGCCTCAGGGCGTGCTTTGAAAATATCCATATGCATGCGCCATTCCGTCGACGGAAAATATTCGCCGCGATAGCCGCCTTCCAAATCCATCTCGACAATATGCTCAGGCTTCATTTTTTTATAGGGGATGCCCGAAGCGGTAATCAGAAAGCCCTCATCCGTGCGCACACTCACATTGCCGGAGGTGCCCTGGTTGATGCCCCCTTCATTCATGGCCAGACAAATCTTGATCACCTGCTTGCGCAGGTCTTGGTATTTCATCTTGCTCATGAGCATTTCTCCAGTGGATTATGCCGCAAGCTGTAACAGCGGAAAAGCCATTGCGTCCAGTGGGCCGCCCATGAATAATAACCATAGGCTCTATGCGGAACACCAATGCTAAACGCTCACAATCAATCATCACCACGCGGCATCGCAGTCGTCGATGTCGGCTTCACCAACACCAAAGTCATTCTGTATGACGCCGCCTTGAACCTGTTGGCCGAACGCAAGATCACCAGCCCGCATCACGACGGGCAACATTATCGTGAAATCGATGTCGGCCCGATTCTGGATTTCGCGCGCAAAGCCATTATTGAACTTGACGCCATTACCCCCATTGACGCCATTGTGCCATCAGCCCACGGCGCCTGCATCATCTGCCTGAAAGCAGACGGCACACCAGCCATTCCCGTCATGGACTACATGTCAGAACCACCACAGGAAATTCTGGCCGCCTATAAAACCAGAATGCCCGGCTTCAACGAATCCTATTCACCCCTTCTGCCCATGGCCCTGATGCACGCCATGCAACTTTTCTGGCAGCAAACCATCCTGCCCGAAGCCTTCGCCCAAACCAGAACCATTCTGCCGCTCATGCAATATATCGCATTCGGTCTGGGCGGACGGGCGGTCACAGAAGTCTCCTCCATGTCCTGCCAATCCCACCTCGTGGACATGCGGAATGGCAAACCCTCCTCCATCAGCCGCGCCCAAGGCTGGGACAAACTATACGCCCCCGAAGCCAGAGCCTGGGACGTGATCGGCACCTTCACAT
The DNA here is from genome assembly GCA_964244855.1 of uncultured Aestuariivirga sp. GTDB lineage: Bacteria > Pseudomonadota > Alphaproteobacteria > Rhizobiales > Aestuariivirgaceae > Aestuariivirga. The sequence continues at coordinate 5,301 of CAXTLE010000087.1, forward strand.
CCAAACTCAACGGCCACGGAAACATCCTCGCAGGTGTGCATGATTCAAACGCCAACTACCTGCGCTATCTCGCAGGCGGGCAAAAACACTTCACCCTTCTCTCCACAGGCACATGGATTATCAGCTTTGATACCGACGCCGATATGATGCAACTCGATCACGCAAGAGACATCGTCGCCAACAAGGATATATTCGGTCGCACCGTCGCCTGCTCGCGATTCTTCGGCGGCAAGGAATTCGAAATCATCGCGAGAGGTGCCGATGGTTCGAAAGCAACACTTGCCGCAGCAGCGAAACTAATAGGCAGTGGCACTATGGCTCTGCCGTCCTTCACACATTCCGGTGGACCAATTCCAGACACCGGCGGCAAGGGCAAAATCATCGGCCTGCTACCCGACACGGAAGAAGCCCGCTCATCCCTGGCTTCACTCTACTGCGCCTTGATGATGAGTGAATCATTGGACGCCCTCAATTCAAATCACGCCATCATCGTTGACGGCCCTTTCTCGCAAAACCAGGTGTTTCTGAAACTCCTCGCCAGCTTGCGCCCCAAGCAATCCGTCTATGCCTCACACCTCCGCGATGGCACGGCAACAGGTGCCGCATGCCTTGCCCTGATGCGAGGCGGACTGCTGACACAAGCTGACATAAACATGCGCAATATTACCCCTTCGAACATTGAACTCGCTGACTATCAGCGCGAATGGAAACGAAGGAGCACCTCTCATGCTTGACCACATTGGAATACCTGTGAAAGACTATGCCACCGCCAAGGCCTTCTATGAAAACACTCTGGCCCCCTTGGGCGTGAAAATGATGATGGAAGTTCCCCGCGAACACACAGGCGGACGTGGCGTCTGCGGCTTTGGTGCAGAGCAGCCCCAATTCTGGATCAGCGACGGCAACCACACCAACCAGCATGTCCACATCGCCTTCTCCGCCAAGAGCCGCTCGGCTGTCGACGCCTTCTACGCCGCTGCCATGGCCGCAGGTGCAAAGGACAATGGCAAACCGGGCCTGCGCCCCCACTACCATGAATACTACTACGGCGGATTCATCATCGACCTTGATGGCAACAACGTGGAAGCGGTGTGTCATACGCCCGCATGAAAGGCCCGGTGGCCAGTTGACTGTTGGCAAAGCTATCCCTTATGGCCACCAAAGTGACCTCATCCGCCTCGCTGTGAGATATCGTCCAATTTCTGGGGTTTTGTGGGCGTTGGGGGAGGTCGTTCAACGAGTCGCTTCTCCTCTGGAGAAGCTGCCCGAAGGGCTGATGAGGCCCCTTAGATGCCAAATGCGATAGCTCATCAAATTAACGCAATCGCAACAGCTCAAGCGCACACTTTCCTCAGTGAGTTTTGCGTAGGAGGCCTGCCATGTCGCATGCCCGAAGCCTTGGTTGTGTCAGTTTAAGTTGCCCGCCGCTCGACACCAGCGGTCTGGCCGATGAAATCCGCAAACGCGGCAATGTGCCCCTGCGGGTGGCTGACTCACTGTTGCTTGAACTGCCAATCCGCGATCTCCGCCAGAGCTGGACCAGTACAGAAAAACTGCCCGCCCAGAAAGTGGCTGCTCTCTCTTGGCAACTGGCCCATGCCATCTCGGAGGACGATGCACCGGAATGCCACGGCAACGACGCCGCTGCCTTGTTTCTTCTGGCGCTCCGCCACCATCATGCCTCACTCGAACGCGCCCTCAACGGCTGCCGCATCACCTGGAACGACAACGCCACCACCGAGAAAGTGGAATACCTGACCTGAATTCAAGCGGGCTGGACAACAACAACTTCCAGTGTAAGTCTGATTCAATGTCTGAAGCAGATCACGCAAAGCCTAAATTGTCCGGCCCCGATTATGGCCGTACCCTCACCGGGATCGGATTCAACCTCATCGTCAACGACCTCGAACGCGCGATCCACTTTGCCAAGCAAGTGATTCAAGCCGAAGTGTTTTTCAGAACCCCGGTCTTCGCCGCCATGAAGCTCTCGGGCCAGCACTTCATGTTCCACATCAACGACAGCTATCGCGGCAACGAACTTCATGCCACCCTCACATCCGATGCACCACGCGGCGTCGGCATCGAACTCCGCTGCTATCACACCGACCCCGACGCCGCCGAACTCCGCGCCCGCGCCGCTGGCTACACCGTTCTCGCAGGCTCCCTCGACAAACCCCACGGCTTGCGCGAATGCATGATCCTGGACGATGATGGTTTCGTCTGGATTCCTTCAAAACATTTGAGACCACATGCCAACACTTGATCTACCCAATGGCTATTACGAACTGCCCCCCGGAAAACTCGCCAACATTGCGACTTACCTTGAGATGAAAGCAGTGCCGGAGCGAAAGCTGACACCCTTCGCAACAGACCTATCCCTGATCCCCGTAGGCGACATGCCAACGTCCGACTATCGCGCTCACTTCAAGGCCGTCGGGCAAAACCTGCTGTGGTTCTCCCGCCTGCTCATGCCAGACGAAAAACTGCAATCCGTCCTCGCCAATCCGGCAATCGATTCTTACGTCTTTCAGCGCGGCGACCAGATGCTGGGCCTGCTCGAACTGAACTTCGAAGACAGGGCCAACTGCGAACTTGCCTTTTTCGGACTGGTGCCAGACGCCGTGGGCTCCGGCCTCGGCCGCATGCTGATGGATGAAGCCATTCGCCTCGCCTTCGCCAAGCCAACAGAGCGGCTGTGGCTGCACACCTGCACCCTCGACCACCCCCTGGCCCTGCCCTTCTACCTGCGCTCTGGCTTCACACCATATTCTCGCATGGTCGAAATCCACGACGATCCCCGCCTGCAAGGCAAACTGCCCTTGGCGGCAGCACCGCAGGTTCCGGTGTTAACGTAGCGTTAACCACAATAAACTGGCTTTGCCCTTCCTTAACAGCTTCGCGGGCAGTGTAGGGTCCAGTCGAGCAACCAGGCCCAGATTTCCACCTCATGTTTTCAATGTTCACGTCCATCGGCCCCGAAATTCCGTTATCACTTTTGCTGATGGGGCTTTTGGGTTTGCGCACCAAAGTCTGGCCCAAAGCCAGCCTGTTCATCAAGACGACACCTGAAAAACTTTTTGACCTGATGGACGTGGCCGACGGCAAGACCGAAGATTGGGGCCGCACCACCACGCTGACGGAATTGCTGGATGATGATGACCAGGTGTTCTGCAAAACCTATTCGACAACCCTGACCACCGGTGTGTCGAAAACCTTCTCGGCCCTGTTCTCCGTCCGCACGAGGCAGGCACCAAACCTCCTGGTCATCCAGCGCGAAGGGCTGGAAGGAAAGAGCCTCAACAATGAACTGCTGAGCCAGCGCTATGACATTACACCGGAACGCGATGGTGCACGCCTTGCCTTGACCTATGAATGGGGTCCACGTCCGCTGCTGGCGCAGCTTGTGGCCCGTGCCGATCTTTGGGGCGGCGCATTCCGTTTGAAAGCCCTGGCCGAACGCGGCGTGGCAGACAACAGACCTTACCAATGGATATCAGCAGGCGTAGCCGTGTTGACAGGAGCAGTTTCGCTTCTTGCCTTTTCGCTGCTGCTGGATTGGCAGGCCGCTGCCCTTTTGATAGTAGCTCTTTTCATTCACGAGTTCGGCCATCTTCTGGCTTACCGTTTGATGGGTCAACCTTGGGGCCGTATGCTGTTTTTGCCTTTTCTGGGGGCCATCGCCTTGCCGCGCCTTCCCTTTGATAGCCAAGGGCAATCCGTTTTTGCATCACTCATGGGGCCAGGATTTTCGGCACTCCTGGCGGTAGTTTGTACAATGCACGTCATGACGGCTGAGCAAGTAAACCCTTTCATTGCATTGCTTGGACTGCTTGCGACGGTCTTGAACATTTTCAATCTGCTTCCCGTTGAGCCCTTGGATGGAGGCGTAGCCTTGCGTTCAGTGCTGGGAAAACTGATGGGCAAGAATGCCCGCTATGGACTTATGTCTGTAGGCCTTCTGATTTCCGCGGCTGGCTTCATTCTGTCCCAAGTCATTCTCGTGATCTTTGGCGGCATGGCCATTCTTTTCAACTTCAAGGAGCGAAAGATTGACGCCGGATTATCGCCGCTGTCCCGGCTACACGTCTCCATAGCCTTTTTCGGCTATGTCAGTTTGGTGACCGCCTATGTCACAATGCTGGAGTTCTACCTGCATTTAATCGATAGCTTGCCAAGCGTAACCTGACGCCGCTATCTGCGCGCCATGATGGACATGCTGCTGGCCTACAGGGCTAAACTGGCCGATCACACACTTCAACCTGACGAAAGTCAGTCTCAGGTTGCGCGCAAGCTGGCAATGCTGTGCGATGCATTGAATTGCGCGCCCCCCACGAAGCCCGGAACATTTTCAAAATTCTTCACCAAAAAACCAACACCGCCACGAGGCCTCTACATTCACGGCGATGTGGGTCGCGGTAAAACCATGCTGATGGATTTGTTTTTTGAGCACGTGCAGGGCTGGCCCAAACAGCGCATCCACTTCCACGCCTTCATGCAGGATGTGCACAAGGCCCGCGCCCAAAAGAAAACCATCGAGCAAATCGCCGATCAACTGGCCAAGGACGCAACCCTGCTCTGTCTCGACGAAATGCAGATCGTCGACATCGCCGATGCCATGATCATCGGACGCCTGTTTGAAGCCATGCACGAGCGCGGCGTTGTCATGGTAACAACCTCAAACCTGCCGCCTGACGGACTGTACAAGGACGGCCTCAACCGCGATCTGTTTTTGCCCTTCATTGAGAAGCTCAACCAATCCCTTGATGTGATATCCCTCGATTCGGTGAAGGACTATCGTCTGGGCCGCATTCGCGCTGCCAACACTTATCTCTACCCGGCCTCAGCCGACAACCGCGTGATCTTCAATGCCCATTGGCAAACCCTCACCGAAGGAGCACCGGGCCGCATTGATGTGCTGGAGGTGCTGGGCCGTAAACTCACCGTCCCGAAAGTCGCCCGCAACTGCGCCTCTTTCACATTTTTTGAACTCTGCGGCGAGCCGCTTGGCCCTGCAGATTATCTTGCCATTTCATCAGCCTACCGCACGGTCTTCATTTCGGGCATACCAAAGCTGAAGGCACACCAGCGCAATGAAACCAAGCGCTTTATCTTGATGATCGACAGTTTCTATGACGCCCGCACCAAGGTGATCATCCTCGCCGATGGCCCGGTCGACAGCATTTTCCCGAAAAACCAGCATAACTTTGAAAGTGGCCGCACCCTCTCACGCCTCAAAGAAATGCAATCTGCCTCCTGGTGGGGCAAGACCATTGTTGACACTTGAAGC
>CAXTLE010000088.1:0-10363 GCA_964244855.1 uncultured Aestuariivirga sp.
TGATGATCGCCTTCATTGTGCCGGCCCTGTTTGATTTTACCGAGCGTGGCGAAGGCATTCCCGCCTTGCAGGCGCAAACCAGCGACGCGCATTTCTCGCTTGCTGCAAGTTTCGTGTTGATTGGGCTCTATGTCTGCAATCTGATTTTCAGTTTGTTCACCCACAAGGACCTGATTTCGGCGAGTGATGATATTCATGATGGACCGTCGTGGAGCGTGGGCCGTTCCATCGCCACACTGGTGGGCTGCACTCTGGTTGTGGCGTGGCTGTCGGAAACCCTGGTGGGATCGCTGGAAGGTTTCAGCACAGGCTTGGGCCTGTCTGAAGTCTTTGCCGGCATGATCATCATTCCCATTGTCGGCAACGCGGCAGAACACTCCGCCAGTGTATTCGCGCTGAAAAACAAACTCGACATCAGCATACAAATCGCACTGGGGGCGACAATCCAGATCGCACTTCTCGTAGCACCCATATTGGTGATCGCGTCCTACCTGATGGGTAAACCCATGGACCTCGTCATCCACCGTCCGTTGGAACTGGCGGCGCTGGTTGGTGCTACGCTGATCACCGCAAGCGTGTCACGCGACGGCGAGTCGAACTGGCTGGAAGGGGCGATGCTGCTGGGGGTGTATCTGCTGCTGGCGATTGCGTTTTTCTTTTTGCCGGTGGTGGGGTAGAGTCGTTTGCAATTCGTTTTAACATGTTGCAGCGCAGGATTGACATACATCTGAAAAGGCGTATTCTTTTAAATGCCGGGGCGGGAGGGTCACATGAAAACTCACCGCAATTTTAATGCATTTCATTTTTTTCGCGCATCTGCGCTTGTTTTACTGACGGGTACGGCGGTGGCTTTGTTGCCCGTCACGCTACAGGCGGCTGATTTGCCGACGTATCCGCCACCAAAACCTGATCCTGGTCCAACGCCTGAACCCGGGCCGCCGCAGGCTTGTGTAAAGCCAGCGCCCGGCGACATCGTTATTGACCGATCGCTGGTGGTGCATGATCATGAAACATTGAAAACCGGATTCGAATTCAGCAAAACAATCGGTGCAATTTTGACATCTGCCAACTTGCCGGCAGATCAAGCAGCGAAGGAGGCTTTTGTCAAAACCTTGTTGAGCTCGTTGCAGGTCAGTGAGCAGACAAATACGAAGTCAACGCTACGCACCAAACTTGATCCGCGCCCATCAGAAACTGCAATGTTGCCTATGGATTTGCTGAACCCTGGCAATGCGATTGGTTTGGTTCCCATCGGGCTGTTCAATCGACTGGACCTTGCGCCGAAGAGTTTGAGTGATTGTGGGGAGTACCGCATTGTTTATTCCTTTAAGGCACCTTTGAATCCGCCATTTGGCCGCTTCTTCATTATTTTTGAGGCCAAGCTGCCAAATCCCGACACTGTCAACAAGGCGGCGGGTCAACTGGTCGATCCGAAAGCCTGTGTTGCTGTGGCCAAATTTTGGTCGGGACTCTCGTCGATTGCCGACGAGGGGCAGCGCAATTCTGCCTTACAAAAATTCTATTATGAAGGCTTGTCTGATGCTTCTGGGCCAATCATAGGTCCTGTAGTCAATGCCACAAACTATGGCGATCCCCTCGGTCAGGTTCGCGGGAACCAGTTTGTCGACAGTCCGTGGATGTTGCGGGAATGGCGTATACAAGTGGCTTCTGCCACGGGAAAAATGGAATTCAACATTGACACTGTGAAATCCAACCCACTGAAAGAACTTTATGATGATAACGTCGCAGGTGCACTGGACCCTGGAACACAGGACATGGTCCGGCAAAATTTCCAGGCGCAGCTGCTGAGCAAGTATGTCAAGGAAATTGTCAAAGTTGATCAAGCTCCGGGCGTGAATGCTATGGCGATCATTAATGGTTTTGGCATTCGTTCTGACATTCGGGAGTTTGACGAATTCCAGAGTGAATCACAAAGCGGAGGCGATGTACCAGCCCCTGTTGCTGCACTTAAAACCCAAATGGTTGCTGCAATTCCCGGCGGGGTCTCGGTGAATGCTGATGAGCTTCTCGTGCGGCTGAACGCCATTACATGCCAAGGCTGCCATGAAACAGCGCGCGGCAGCGTAGGGCGGTTAAACAGGGTCGTCGTGAATTGGCCTGCAGATCAACCCTTCTCGTTCGTGCATATTCACGAACCCGAAAATGGCATGTCAGCGTTGTCACCCGCTTTGACAACGCAGTTTCTTCCGTCGCGACGCTTCGACCTGATTGAGGGTCACTGTCCAGATCCTGCGAAGCAGACCCCTTTGGTGGCGGGTGGTGCTGTTGCGATTGATGCGTTGCATTCGCGCCTCAATGCCGTGCGGGGTAGCGAAGCCTTGCCCGGAGCCGAGGCCATGCAACAGATTGAGAGTTCACGAGAATCCATCCGGCGACAGTCGGAGCAGGAAGCTGGCTTTTTTATAGATGTACGTCGCCCACACTGAGTAGCAATCTGTCGTGAGGTAATACATGGTAGACGACCGGATTCAGGCCGAGGTGGAAAACGTGGTGCGCACGCGCATGCTCACCAATCTGCCCGCCATTGAATATTCGATTGAGCAAATCCGCAGCGGTACGCCTTGGCGGGCGGAGAAGTCGTTCACGCGCAGCGTCATGCGTCTGCGCAAGAAGTCTGGCTTAAGCTCTGAGGCTGCGACTTCACTCGTCACCGCCGTAGATCACAAAGACCGCAGGGATGATGCGGCAACCTTGTCAGAGGCTGTGCGCGGCAGCATAGATTTTGTTGGTGTGAACTTTTTAGAGAAAGGTCGCCGCGTGGCCGATGCTGTGGGGCGTGTAATTTTTCTAAACGGAAATGCGCAAGGGTCAGGATTCCTCGTCGGGCCGGGACTATTCATCACCAACAACCATGTCATCGAATCCGCAGTGGCAGCGGGCGGCATGTGTGTTCAGTTCGACTACGAAATCGAAGTATCTGGTGAACCACGGCAACCTACAAGTTTCATGTTTGATCCTGCCCGCTGTTTCGTCACCGACGGAGTGAAGGGACTTGACTTCACCCTGATTGCAGTTGGGCAAAAGCGTTCCGGTCCCGCCACTGTGGAGCGCTACGGTTTTATTCCGTTGTCTGATGCCAGCGACAAGCACATGTTGGGTGAAACGGCAAATATCATCCAACATCCTGAAGGGCGTTTGAAGGAACTGGTGCTGCGCGAAAACCAGTTGGTGGCGCGCGATGAGACCGAGCACGTGTTGCACTATGTGGCCGACACCATGCAAGGTTCTTCCGGGGCGCCGGTTTTCAACAATGAATGGCAAGTCATTGCCTTGCACCATTGGGGTGTTCCATGGCGGGAACTGTTGGGCAAGAGTGGTGTTCCTTTGGCGCGGGAAGTCAATGAAGGGATTCGTGCCAGTTCGATTGTGAAGCATCTGGCTGACCTGGTTGGACGTGCCGACACTCCGGCTGACGTGGCGCGGGTATTGGCACTTTGGAGTGCAGCGCCCGAAAGTGGCGGGAGGAACCTTGGTGTTGCACAACCGCTTGATACTGTATTGCAGACTCAACAGGTCATTCCCGCCGCTGCCATGGCCGGCACGCGTTTGAATCCGGATGGTTCGATGACCTGGACGTTCCCCATTGAAATATCTGTGAGAGCTCCGCTGCTTGCGGTGCCTGTGCTCGAAACCACCGGTCAATGCCAAATCAAAGGCGATGCTGCCGAGGCGAAGCTGCCGCAGCAAGAAGTGTTTGATGATCGGATTGGATTTGAAGCGAATTTCATTCCGGGCTTTGTTGTCCCCTTGCCTGACTACTCGCGCGTGACTTGGCGTGCCGCCCGCAACCAATTGGCAGAAAATGCTGATGACCCGAATGAACTGCGTTATCATCACTTCTCGATTGTCATGAATGCTGACCGCAGGGTGTGCGGGTTCACGGCGGTCAATATCGACGGTGAAAGACTTAAAGCTGTGAACCGTGAGGACAAAACTGTCACGTCCGAACCGACGGCGAAATTGCTGGGGGTTGAGTCATTTTCTGACGAGGGAGCGGAGGCAAGTGATGCCTTCCGCCCGGATCCGCGCATACTTGAAAGCGAACAGATGAACCGCTTGTTCTATGAAAAGCAGGTGGTTGCGGGCTTTCCTGAAGCCAAGTCAAAAGAGCGTATCGCTCGGATTTTCCAGAAGGGTCATGTGGTTCTGCGCGGCGACCCGGCTTGGGGATCGGATTCCGACGCTGTTGCGGCAGAGCGGGATACGTTTTTTTATACCAATGCTTGTCCGCAAGTGGGTTTCTTCAATCAGGGTAGCGCACTCAACAAGCCCGGGAGCAAGGGCAAGTTCCGGTGGAGGGCAGTCGAGACCTTTGTGTTGCGGAATGCGCTGACGATGCGGTCACGCGTCAGCGTATTTGCCGGACCCGTGTTTGCCGCTGATGATCCTATGTATCGGTTTGGAAGCAGAGTTGCGCTGAAATTCTGGAAAATCGCGGTGTGGAACGAAGACGGGCAGCTGAAATCCGTTGCACTTCTGGCTGATCAAAGTGAGGTTTTGACGGTCATGCCAGAAAGCATGGGGGAGGAAGCCTTTCGCGATGCAGATGAATTGACCCGAGTGAGAGAGTTCCTTACTACTGTGCAGGACATCGAAGATCTGACGAAACTTAATTTCGGCTCAGTCGTTCGCAACGCCGATATTCGGCGTGGAGAGAGCATTCAATCAATGTCGTCGGTCGAGGATGCAAAAACAAAAAAATCAAAAAACAGTACGCTTGCGAGACAAAAGAAGGCGGTTGCGAAAAAACCCAAGCACCTTGGTGTCATACGGAAGTAGTCTGGAAAGACTACTGGCGGTACTGCTGTATCCGCGTGGTACGCAAACCTGCGAGTCCGTTCTTGTCCAACGACCTTTGCCATGACAGATATTCTTCCGTCGTCAGGGTATAGCGATCACAGGCTTCCTCGAGGCTCAAAAGGCCCCCGCGTACGGCTGCTACCACTTCCGCCTTGCGGCGGATGACCCAGCGATGGCTGCCGGGCGGCGGTAGATCCGCTATCGTCAACGGGCTCCCGTCGGGGCCGATGACATAGTTGACGCGGGGACGCAATTGACCGTTTCCGTTCATACGCTTTTACTCACTTACACACACACACCGGGCGCACAACTGGTGCTTAACTGCCCAACTTCAGACACACTACGCGGCGGGACTTAATTTTGAGTTCAATCTCTGTGAACAAATTGCAAATTCAACACGTTAGATGCTCCAAATCGGAACAGAATTGCATTCGTGGCGGTTTGGGGCCATGTAGGCCTGATGAAATTATCGCCGCATTTGATTGATGCCGTTCACGCGGCCATGGCGCTGCCCGGCAACCCTGGCGACCACCGGGTTGTGGTGGCCATGTCGGGCGGTGTTGATTCGTCAGTGGCGGCGGCGCTGTTGAAGCTGGCGGGCTATGAGACTGTGGGTATCACCTTGCAGCTTTATGATCATGGTGAAGCCATTCGCCGCAAAGGGGCCTGTTGTGCAGGGCAGGATATTCATGATGCGCGGCGGGTTTCTGCGGCACTTGATATTCCGCATTATGTGCTGGATTTTGAATCGCGCTTTCGCGAGGCCGTGATTGATGATTTCGTCGATACGTATTTGCAAGGGGCGACGCCTATTCCTTGCGTGCGCTGTAACCAGACGGTGAAATTTGCGGATTTGCTGTGGAGGGCACGGGAACTTGGGGCTTCGGCTCTGGTGACGGGACATTATGTTGATTCAGTTGTGATGCCGCATGGCCGCGAACTTCGCACGCCTGCTGACATGGCACGTGACCAGAGTTACTTTCTGTTTGCAACCACGCAGGAGCAGGTGAATTATTTGCGTTTTCCATTGGGGCGTTTGACCAAGCCGGAGACGCGGGCGGTGGCGACGGAGCTTGGCTTGATGGTGGCGGACAAGCCGGACAGTCAGGACATTTGCTTTGTGCCCGATGGGAAGTATGCCGAGTTGATTTTGAAATTGCGCCCTGATGCGGCGGATGCCGGCGACATTGTCCATATTGATGGTCGCGTGTTGGGGCGACACGAAGGTATTGTGCATTATACCATCGGCCAGCGCCGGGGCTTGGGGATCGCCGATGCTGATCCGCTCTATGTGATCAAGCTTGATGCGGTGCAGAAGCATGTTTTCGTCGGCCCGCGTGAAGCGTTGCGGCAGACTGATATTGCGGTGAAGGATTTGAACTGGCTGGGGGCTGCTCCTTTGGGTGAGGAGCCGCAGGCTTGTTTTGCGCGCATCCGTTCGACGCGGCCACCAGTGGCTGCCAGTGTGCGGCGCGGGGAGCGGGACTATGTCGTCTGCATTCCCTCTGGTGAATATGGCGTGTCGCCGGGGCAGGCTTGCGTTTTATATGATGCGCCCGGTCCCGGACAGAAGGTTTTGGGTGGCGGTTTTATTGCAGGACATACCCCCTGATAAATACGTGTCTTGCAAAAGCGACTATTCTAGATCACAAAGCGGCGTTTTAAACAGAGATGTCAGGACCCCGTTTGAATGCGACAGCCGCTCGAAGTTATGGAAGCCCAAGATGTACGCGATGCCTATAAGCGCTGGGCACCGGTTTATGATGCCACGTTCGGCAAGTTGGTGCGGGCGGGCGTTAAGCAAGCTGTAGCTGTTGCGAACCGGCACAAGGGCCAGCTTCTGGAGGTTGGTGTAGGCACGGGTCTGGCTCTGCCGCTTTATGAAGAACACCTGCGCGTTACCGGCATTGATTTATCATCTGACATGCTGAAACGTGCCGAACTCCGTATGCGGAAGGCGGGCAAGCATAATATTCAGGAACTGCGGGAAATGGATGCAGGTGATCTACAATTTGCTGCGGGCAGTTTCGATATTGCTGTTGCGATGTATGTGCTCACCGTGGTGCCCGACCCCTGCAAAGTGCTGGCTGAGATGGCGCGCGTGGTGAAACCCAACGGAACGGTGCTGGTGGTCAATCATTTTAGTGTCGACAATGGTATGCGCGGCCGCATTGAAAAAGCTGCGGCGCGGCACGCCTCCAAACTTGGTTGGCGACCTGAATTTCCAATTGATGCGGTGTTAACCTGTGACCAGTTGCGTCTGGTCAGCCTGAAGCCTGTAAAGCCGCTGGGATTTTTCACCATGCTGGAATTTCGCCGGATCTGAGGTTGTGGTTGTCAGGTGCCATATGCTGTCTCTATAGTGACGCAACAGAGAGACATCAGTGGCCAAACTCCAAATCAAGATCGATCCGCAACTCGACAAGGACATCCGTAAAGGTATTGCATGGTCTGTGCATGCCTTTACGACCTTTGGTATCGTTGCTGGTTTTCTTGCGCTGGTCGCGGTTTTAAAGAATGATGCCTTTACGGCGTTCGTGTGGTTGGGTGTGGCTCTGTTTGTTGACGGTGTTGATGGTTCTCTAGCCCGCAAAGCCCGCGTTACCGAGTACACGCCGAATTTTGACGGCGCTTCGCTTGACCTGGTGATCGACTACTTCACCTATGTGGCTGTGCCCGCTTTGATGATCTATTGGTTCAACATGGTGCCGCTGAATTTCATTTTCTCCGGCAGCACGTGGAGTTTGATCTGCGCCGTCATCATCATGGCAGTGTCGTGTTATACCTTTGCCAATGTCGGCATGAAGTCTTCCGACTATTATTTCGTGGGCTTTCCGGCGATCTGGAATGTGGTGGTGTTGTATTTTTACCTGTTCGGGTCAGGAGCCATTGTGAATCTGATCAGCATTCTGGCTTTGGCGGTGTTGACGTTTGTGCCGGTCAAGTTTGTGCATCCGTTAAGAGTGACGCTGTGGCGATCCATCACCATTCCAGTGACAATTCTGTGGGCCGGCATGACTCTCAGTCTGATCATTTCCAAAAAATTCCCGGAGAATTTCGGCGTGGTGGAGCGGGTGGAGCAGTGGATATTTGGACTCACCTCCCTGTATTTCCTGTGGATTTCACTGTGGCGCACTTTCGTGCTGGGTGACAAAGGTGAAGACGAAGACAGCTCCGACGCGAGCGCTTGACGGCGATTGTGCCTTTGCCTATATGGCGCACACCCTTTTGGTTTGGCGGGGTAGCTCAGCTGGTTAGAGCACGGGAATCATAATCCTGGGGTCGGGGGTTCGAGTCCCTCTCCCGCTACCATATCTCTCCGTAAGTTCGTTTTTTCCGGAGTACAAATTAGCATGCAAGGCATTGCTTCGATTGCCACTGAACAACTCCAAGCGGTTCGTGCCGTACTGACCGACATTGATGACACCTTGACCACCCATGGCCGCTTGCCTGCGGTGGCTTATGATGCGCTTGAGAAACTTCATTCAGCTGGCATCAAGGTTATACCCATTACCGGACGACCTGCGGGATGGTGTGATCACATTGCGCGGATGTGGCCGGTTGAGGGTGTTGTGGGTGAAAATGGCGCGTTTTATTTTCACTATGATGCGAAGGCCAAGCGCATGGCGCGGGTTTATGCGCAGGATGACGCGACCCGAAAAGGCAATGTGGCGCGGTTGCATGGATTGGCGGAACAGGTTCTGAAAGCGTTTCCGGGTACGGCAATGGCGTCAGATCAAGCTTACCGTGAAATAGATGTGGCGATTGATTTTTGTGAGGATGTTCCGGCTTTGCCATTGGTCACAGCGCAAGCGATTGCCGATCGGTTTCATGTGGCGGGAGCGGAGGCGAAGGTATCGTCCATTCATGTGAATGCCTGGTTTGGGACACATAATAAATTGTCGATGTCGCTGCGGATGTTATCCGAGTGTTTTGGCTGGGATGCTGATATGGCGAAACACCACGTTGCCTATTGCGGTGACTCGCCCAATGACGCGCCCATGTTTGGATATTTTCCGCTTGGTGTTGGTGTGGCGAATGTGAAGCCCCTGGCGCATTTGATGGAGCATTTGCCAGCCTACGTGACGCTGCTGGATGGCGGAGAAGGCTTTGCGGAGTTTGCGGAGCTGTTGTTGGCGGCGCGGAAACACAAATGATCGTCATTCCAGCCAAGCGTAGCCCTTGCGAAGCGCGAGCTGGAACCCCGCTTTTTTTCGACGCATTCCTTAAGCTGGAAGGAAAGCGGGGTTCCAAATCGCCCGCGATAGAGCGGGCGTTTGGAATGACGGTTTATAAGTATTCCACCATTCGGTGCGGCAGGTAGAGTGGATTTTCTCTCCCACGTTACATTATCCAAAAGCCTTTTCGTCGGCGCAGCTTTCGTCGTTCTTTTCGTGCTCGAACGCCTGTTCCCCGTTGTCCCGTGGCTTGGTGGCCCAGCCCGTGTCATCAAAAACCTGTCTCTTGCCATATTCAACTTCATTGCTTCACCGATGATCGTTATCCCGATAACGGCATTTGCTGCTTCACACGTGTTGGAATGGCGCCCCGTGTTCTGGTCCGGTTGGCAGGGACTTGTGATTGACTTGCTGTTACTGGATTTCTGGATTTACTGGTGGCACCGGATCAATCACGTTGTGCCGTTTTTCTGGCGCTTCCATGAGGTGCATCATCTGGACGAAACACTGGATACAACGTCGGCGCTGCGGTTTCATTTCGGTGAAGTTCTGCTGTCATCATTGGTGCGGGCGGTGGTGATTTTTGTTCTCGCTGTACCGCTATCGTCGGTCATTGTGTTCGAGGCGCTGGTCTTGATGTCCGCATTGTTCCATCATTCGAATTTGCGGCTCCCTGCAAATGTCGAACGCGGCTTGAGTTGGGTCATCGTTACGCCCTCTATCCACTGGGTGCATCATCACGCAATACGACGCGACACCGATTCGAATTATTGTACTATTCTCTCCGTGTGGGACAGGTTGTTCGGCAGCAGTAATTCAACACCAAGAACGCCCGACATGTTGATCGGTGTTGAAGGCAGGAAGGAGCTGAATCTGGTCGGCCTTATTCTCAAACCTTTCAAGCGTTAACCGCACTGGCACTTGCCGTGCATCGAACTCCGTGGGTCGCACGGTGGCAGGTTTGATGTGTCGATACGGCACAGGTTTGTGGAGTTTTTGTTTTGGGTGTTGAGTTACCGCGACTTAAAGATGACGTGCGTCATGCACGCGATGCTGAGTCTGCGCATTTGGAAGCAGCGCTGAAAAATGATGGTGCAAAATACCTGCGCCTTGCCCGGCTGCGCGATGTTTTGCGTGAGCGTGGTTTCAACGATGTTGATCATTTTGAATTGAGGATGTTGCCGGGCACCGAGCCGCAACTTTGGCTTGGCCTGTCGCATTGTGTGACGATGGAGCCAAATTCTGGAACCTATCGCTTGTCAATTCATGGTGTCGACAAGATCGAGACTGCGACGGACACAACCAGTTTGGATGAGATCGTGGCAGCTTCCGCCAAGCTGTTGGCGCAGGGCATTGTGCGGAAG
>CAXTLE010000089.1:0-10174 GCA_964244855.1 uncultured Aestuariivirga sp.
AGGGAGAAGAACAGCGCTTTTGATCACTTGAACATGTTAACCGGACAGCAGTGCAACAAGTGCGGCAATGACAACCGATGCATCCCCTATCTTAACGCCGCCTCAATCTCGCTCAACTCATCATCCGAAAATTCCAGCCGCGCCAAAGCCGAAACCGCGTCTTCGATCTGCCCCACACGGCTAGCCCCCATCAGCGCGGACGTGACTTCAGGCTTTCGTAACACCCAAGCGAACGCCATCTGCGCCAAACTCTGGCCGCGCCGCTGCGCGATCTCATTCAGCTTGCCAGACTTCCGCAGCACATCAGCCGTGATATTATCCTTCTTCAGGAATCCACCAACCATGGCGCGGCTATCTTCAGGAATGCCTTTCAAATACTTGTCGGTCAGCAAACCTTGCGCCAGCGGCGAAAACACAATCGACCCCATGCCCTCATGCGCCACCGCATCAAACACCCCTTCAAGTTCCGGCTCACGCTGATACATGTTGTAACGCGGTTGATGGATCAAACACGGCGTGCCAAGATCACGCAAAATCTGTGCGGCACGGCGTGTGGCCTCCGCCGGATAGTTCGAAATGCCAACATATAGCGCACGCCCCGAACGGACAGCCGTGTCGAGCGCAGCCATGGTTTCCTCAAGCGGTGTGGCCGGATCAAAGCGATGCGAATAGTAGATATCGACATAGGGCAAGCCGAGACGCTTCAACGATTGATCCAGCGATGCCAGCATGTATTTGCGTGATCCCCACTCCCCATAAGGCCCGTCCCACATGTGATAACCGGCCTTCGACGATATAACCATCTCATCGCGGTGTGCAGCAAAGTCACTCCGCAAAATCTCGCCAAATGCCGTTTCCGCTGATCCCGGCGGCGGGCCATAATTGTTGGCCAGATCAAAATGCGTGATGCCCCGATCAAACGCGCGCCGGCACAGCGCGCGTTTGTTGGCAGGATCAGCATCGTTGCCAAAATTATGCCAAAGCCCCAGCGAAATCGCCGGAAGCAAAAGGCCACTACGGCCACACCGATTGTATTTCATGTCATCACTTCATCAAAGCCCGCGCATCATCCGGCCCCAACGGTGCCGGGCGCTTGCACGTCGACTTCAACGTCACAACCTTCTTTGCGGTTCCCGACTCCATCATCGCCGTCATCACTTCAACAACATGCGCGACCAACGAAATATCGCAGCGCGCCAGCTTCTTTTTCTTGATGGCAGACGCCATGTCAGCCAAACCAGCACAACGATAATTAGCCCAGATCACATCGGTCTGACTGTTGTGCATGCCCCAGTTGTTCTTACCGAAGGGATGATCCCACGCTGTCATGGCTTTCGGCGCCTGGTCGCTGCCCGCCACCATCACGTCACCGCCGAAGAAATTCGGATCCGGCACAAACATCGCACCCGTCTGGCCATAAAGTTCCATGTTCTGGTGCTTATGCGCCCACACATCCCATGACAGCGAAACCGTAACGCAAGCGCCGTTCACGAATTCCAAAAGTGCGTGATAGGTCGTCGGCGTTTTCACTTTCAGCTTTTCACCATTGCGCGGATTGTTCGGCTGACTGTTGATCACACGTTCCTTGCGGCCCATACTCAGCAGAGCAGCCACACGCTTCACAGGCCCAATCAGGTTGATCAGATTGGTGATGTAATAAGGCCCCATGTCCAGCACCGGGCCACCGCCGGGATTGTAAAAGAAATCCGGATTGGGATGCCACATCTCCATGCCAGGCCCCATGAAGTGACAGGTGCCCGAAACAATCTTGCCAATATCGCCATTGTCAATCGCCGCCCGCGCCTGCTGGTGCGAAGAACCTAAAAAAGTATCCGGCGCCGAACACACCCGCAGCTTTTTCTTTGCCGCATATTTTTGCAAAGCCAACGCATCCTTGTAAGACAAAGTCAGTGGCTTTTCTGAATAGACATGCTTGCCTGCATCCAGAATCTGCTTCGACACTTTGTAATGCGTCGCAGGCACCGTGAGGTTGACGACAATATCAATGTCATCCTGCTTCAACAAATCCTTGACCGTATGCGCGCGCACACCAAACTCTTTGGCCCGTGCATTCGCCGCATCCATGCTGATGTCCGCCACAGCGCGAACTTCAATATCCTTGAACAGTCCCGCCAGCTTCAAATAAGCCCACGAAATATTGCCGCATCCAATGATGCCAACGCCCAATGCTTTTTCCATAATAGCCTCTTATTGTTTCTTGCAGAAATTGATCGACGCCTTCGCCCAAGCCGCGACATCCTTCGGGTTGTCATGCTCCATCACATAGGTCAGGCAATTGGTTTCCTCGCGCAGCACCTTGAAAATTTCCGGCCACTTCACTGTTCCCTTGCCAACATCACACCAGCCATCCTGATCCACATTTTGGCCCTTGGGCGCAATGTCCTTGATATGCGCCGATGTGATGCGATCACCATAAGCCTTCAACCACTTCACCGGGTTCTGCTTGGTCCGCGCAATCCACGCCACATCCACTTCCCAGTTCAGCAATTCACTGCCCTCGAAAATCCGTTCATGCGGTGTGGAACCATCTTTCAATTTCACAAATTCAAAATCATGGTTATGCCAACCGAAAATATAGCCTTCATCGCGATAAACTTCTGCCGCAGCCCCCAAGCGCTTGCCAAATTTTTTCCAACCACCCGCCGTTTTAGGCCTTTGGTCTGGCAAAACATAAGGGCAATACAACGCCCGCATGCCAAGCGTCTTGGCAATGTGGAGCACACGCTTCTTTTCCTTCTCGAACATCTCAATCGGGAAGAAGTGGCCCGACGGCATGGTCAAGCCATGCTTGTCCAACAAGTCACGGAACTTCTCGGGCTCATCATAAAAAGCCCCGGGCGAACCATAGGCCCCGCCGAAGCCTTCCACTTCCTTGTAGCCAGCCTTGGCCAGCATTTCGATGATGCCGTCCCACGGCTGGAAATTGCGGGCGGAATAAAGTTGGAATGAAAGACGTTGCGGCATGGTGGCCTCCTCAATGTGATGATGAATAAAGATCGCGGATCAGCAACGTGTCTTTGGCACGTTCAAGTTCAGCGGGGTTATCTGGTGTGAACGTAATGACGCGGCTTTCGCCCGCCAGAAGGTCAAAAGCATTGTCCGAAAAATGTCCCGCCACATCGCATTCCGCAGACACATAAAGTGCGATTTGTTTTGCAGTAATGGCAATGCTCAGCGCCCGACCATTCAACATGGTATCAACCGTCAAGTCAGGCTTTGGCAGATTCAGGAACTTGTAGGGCTGTGGCGTTACATGATTGCGTTGCGGCCTGCCCCGTTCATCCGTCCAGTTCAGAAACAGGATTGAGTCGCCCGAAATGCTGTTCAACTTGATACGGCAGAGCTCCAATCCAGCTTCGGGCGACAGCATCACCTTGTCCCCGTAAACCACTGTTGTGACTCCCGAAAAACCAACAACACTCACTTCAAGTGAAAGCTCAAACACCTCAGGCAAATCGTGAACGGCTGACACAATCAGCTCATCCCCAGCTTTACGCGCCGTCACCAGCACCGGCGCATAGAACCGCCGCGCCATGTAATGCAGCGACTTCCACGACCCGCCATGATCAAGCCCGGACCATGACGCCACGGGCCATGTATCATTCAATTGCCAATATAAAGTGCCCATGCAATGCGGCTTCAAAGAGCGCCAATATTCAACCGCCATCCCCATGGCGAGGCCATGTTGGATTTGAGAGAGATAAACAAAATTTCCAAAATCCATGGGGAAACGGAAATTCCGGAACATGGTCTCAGCAATCCGCGCATTGCCACCCTTGTTGCGCTGGTGATGCTCCATAACAGCCGAAGAAATATTGAGGTCTTCCTCCGACGTCGAAAACTCCTTGATCAGGCGCAGCGACGGGAAAGACTGAAAGCCAAACTCTGAACAGAACCGCGGCTTCACATCAAAATAATGCTCAAAATCACGACCTTCATGCCAAACAGACCAGAAATGCATATCCCCCTTGGAGTCATCATGCCAAGTGTCACCGAAATCGAGGATGCCGGGAGAAGGCGATGACGGCCACCAGATGGCGTTGACCCCAGAACCCTTTACGCGCTCTTCAAGTGTACGATTGAGACGATCATAGTTTACCAAATAGCGATCCCGATTTTTTCGCGACTCATCGAACCATGTAAGAGCTCCAAGCAACTCGTTGTCACCACACCAAACAGCAATGCATGCGTGGTGGTGCAACCTTCTAAGTTGGCCTGATGCTTCTCGCTGAACTTCCGTCAGAAACTCTGTGGTTGATGGATAGAGGCTACATGAGAACATGAAATCCTGCCAAACCAGCAACCCCAGCTCATCACATATATCATAGAAGAAGTCCTTTTCGTAAAATCCGCCACCCCAAACGCGGATCATGTTCATGTTGGCATCTTTGGCAGCCTGAAGCAGCTTTCGCGTCAATTCTGGCGTTGCGTTGGATGGTAGTGCGTCAGCCGGAATCCAGTTCGCACCTTTGCAAAAAATCTCTCGCCCGTTTACACTGAACGCAAAGCGACTTCCTGTTTCATCTTTGTCAGTTGCCAGCTTAAGTGAACGCAAACCAATCTTGCGTCGTTCCACATCATCCCCAACTTGAATTTCCAAGTCGTATAGAAACTGCTCACCTTGCCCTGTGGGCCACCAGAGTTTTGGATTTTTGATGTTGAGTACGAAACTACACAAATCAAAATCCAACGGTGCAACTTGAATTTTTCTTTCACAAATGCCGTCAATTGAAGCTTGAACTTCTACGCGACTTCCACTTGCACAATTCCAAAAGATATCGAGAATTATATCGACGGAAGCATCATCCTTGTGCACTTGACGTATTTTCAAATCATATGTTTGAACTTGGGGCGATTTGCAGATATTAAACTTCCCACAGATTCCAAACGGCGTGATCGCCAAATTCCAGTCCCAGCCAAAATGACACTGTGGCTTCCGCAACATATTACCATTGGGAATCGGATTGTTGCTTACACTGTAGGGAATATAGAAAGGCTGAGCCGCCTGCTTTTCATTCGCCGCTTTGGTGTTGGAGTGCAGCACAACTTCAACAACGTTCTCTCCAGCCTTGAGTGCTTTCGTCACATTTGGTCTGTAACGCCTGAAACAATTCTCTGCATGCAACACATGCACACCATTCACGCTGACATCCGCAACCGTATCGAGATAGTCGATGTCGAGATAGTATTCGCCGCTCTCCAACGCCTCGACAGTAAACGTCTTCGTCGCCACCCACTCCTCATCCGCCACCCAGCGCACATCAAGCTCATTCGTCCCCTTGTACGGATGCGGAATCACGCCCGCCGCAATCAACGCCGAATGCACATCACCGGGAACCAGATAGTCCACCTCAATATTGCGCGCATCGCATCGCAACCGCCATATGCCTGCGAGATTCTGGGTATGGTCCATTCTCCAACTCCTCACACTCCGTCATTCCCGCGAACGCGGGAATCCAGACTTTCAACCAGCTGTAACGCCGAAAGTCTGGATTCCCGCGTTCGCGGGAATGACGGTATCTGGGGCAAGGGCGTCACTCAAATCCGGTCCGTTGTCGCTTCATCGAATATCGACGCCAGGTTGATCCGGAACCGCACCTTCACCTTCTGCCCCGGCACATAACTCTCATTCGATTCTACCCGCGCCGAAATTGTCTGGCCCTCAACGTTCAACCAGATCAAAGTATCGGCCCCCATCGGCTCGACAATATCCACCACCGCCGGATATTCTGCCGTGGCCCCCTCTTCCGCCGCGCCATTGACGCGGATATGCTCCGGCCGCACCCCCAGCGTTGCAGCCCGCGCCGTCAGCGGTTCATCCGGCAAATAGCTCTTCAGCGGAATGCTCAGCGAACCCAGCTTGAACGCCGCCTTGACGCCAACACCTTCAATCGCACCCTTCAAAAAATTCATCGACGGCGAACCAATGAATCCCGCCACATATAAATTCTTCGGCTTGTTGTAAATCGTCTGCGGCGCGTCGAGTTGTTGAATGGTGCCGCCGCGCATCACGGCCACCCGGTCTGCCAGTGTCAGCGCTTCAATCTGGTCATGCGTCACATAGATCATGGTGTTGCCAAGCTTCTGGTGCAACCGCTTGATTTCCACACGCAGTTCGGCGCGCAGCTTCGCATCCAGATTTGACAGCGGCTCATCAAACAGAAACACGTCAACGTCCCGCACCAGCGCACGGCCAATAGCGACACGTTGACGTTGCCCCCCCGATAGTTGTGATGGCTTCCGGTCCAGCAGCGGCTGGATTTGCAAAATCTCCGAAGCCCGCGCCACGCGTTTGTCAATTTCCGCCTTGTCCATGCCGGACACGCGCAGACCAAACGACAAATTCTTTTCCACTGTCATTTGCGGGTAAAGCGCATAGGACTGGAACACCATGCCAATGCCACGATCCTTGGGTTCTTCCCACGTCACGTTCTTGCCCTTGATGAACACCTGACCGTGGGTTGGTTCGAGAAGCCCTGCAATGCAATTCAGCAACGTGGACTTGCCACAACCCGATGGCCCCAGCAACACGATGAACTCACCATCGGCAATATCAAGGTCGAGCGACTTCAACACCTGCAACGCACCGTAACTCTGCGCCAATCCGCGCACCGACACCGATGGCTTGTCAATATTCGCATGCATGTTCATTGCATCAACCCTTCACAGCGCCAGCAGCAATGCCGCGCACGAAATATTTGCCGGAGAAAAAGTAAATGGCGAGCGGCACAATGCCCGTCAATATCGTCGCCGCCATATCGACGTTGTATTCCTTCACACCCTGCCCGGTGTTGACGATATTGTTGAGCTGCACCGTCATCGGGTAATTGGTGGGGCCAGCGTAAATCACGCCAAACAGGAAGTCGTTCCAGATGCCCGTCACCTGCAAAATAACTGCCACCGTCATGATCGGCACAGCCATCGGCAAGAACACCTGAAACAAAATCCGCCAGTAACCAGCACCATCCACACGCGCCGCCTTGAACAGTTCCTGCGGCAGCGATGCAAAATAATTTCGGAACAGCAACGTCAACAACGGCAGCCCAAAAATCGTGTGCACCAAAACCACCGCAGGCAAAGTCGAGAAAATGCCCAGCCAGCGCGTGATGATCACGATCGGGTAAATCATCACCACATAAGGAATGAAACTGGCCAGCAGCAGAATGGTAAAGAAGGCCTCCGAATATTTGAACGGCCAGTTGGCCAGCGAATAACCCGTCACACAAGCCACAGCTATCGACACGATGACAGACGGCACTGTGATTTTCAGCGAGTTGATGAAGCCCGGCTTTATGCCCTCACAGTAGAGACCTGTGCAAGCCTGGCTCCAGGCCTTCACCCACGGTGCAAAACTTGGGTTATGCGATGGCGAGAAAAGGTTGCCCTCACGTATCGCATCAAGGTCCTTCAGCGATGTGATGATCATGATGTAGAGCGGGAACAGGAAGAACATGCTGCACAGGATCAACACGCCATAGACAATGGCGCGTGGCACTGTGATGAATTTCTTCGGCTTGGGACCAGACGGACCGTCAAACATTAGTGCTGCGTTCGACATGGTCTATTATCCCTTCTTGCCAAATTCCATCCGGATCCATGGGATCAGAATGACTGCCATCGACAGCAGCATGACGGTGGAAGCCGTCAGCGACTGGCCGAGATTGGCGGTAAAGTTTTGATAGATGTAACGCGACGGCACATCAGACGACACGCCGGGGCCGCCGTCGGTAATTGCAATCACAAGATCGAAAATCCTGATGGCACCCGACGCCACAAAAACAAATGTTGTCACCAGCACTGGCTTCATCATCGGCAACACAATTTGCAAATAGGTACGCCACGTTGGAATGCCGTCGATTTTTGCAGCCTTCCAGATTTCGTCGTCAATGCCGCGAAGACCCGCCAGCATCAGCGCCATCACAAACCCTGTGCCCTGCCAAAGCCCTGCGATGATGATGGCATACATCACCATTTTCTGGTCGGCGATCCAGCCAAAGGAAAAGCTTTCCCAACCCCAGGCCCGCACAGCTTTTTGCAAGCCATATTCGGGTGAGAAAATCCACGCCCAGACGTGGCCCGTCACGATAAGCGACAAGGCAAAAGGATACAGGAAAATGGTGCGGAACACGCCTTCAGCGCGAATTTTCTGGTCCATCAAAACAGCAATGAGGAAACCAAAGATCATCACAAAAATAACGGATACGAAAGCATAGGTGACAACATTGGGATAGGAGCCGGAGCATTGCAGTTTCCATGACGCGGTGCCAATTTTGGATAGTGCGGGGCAATCCATCCAGCGGCTGCTGCTGAACAGGCGCTCATAATTCGCAAGGCCCACAAACTTGTTCCACCATTCCGTGGGCGTAAACAGCGGCAGCACTTTCATCGATGTGAAGGAAAACAATATCACCCACAGCGTTCCCCCCACAAACACGAACAGGGCAATCAGGATCATGGCCAATGAGCCGAATTTTGATTGCTGGTTTTCGTAAGGCGCAAACCACGGCACCAGACTGAGGGGAACCACAATCGACAACAGACCAAGCACAGACGGCAGTGCTGACCCGGCAAAAGCCGCAGCGCCCGACATATTCATCACAAGCAGGAACAGCGCGAAAATCACTGCAAGATAAACCAGCTTGTAGCTGAACTTGCGGAATGGAATATCAAGGAGTGTGAGCGCAATGCCAGCCAGAACAACAAAGAACGTGGCACCCGCAACGCCGCTGAAAACCGTCCACGGGTTCCAGCCAAAACCCAAAAGAAACGCGACGCTTGCTGCAATCGCAAACGTCGAGTCCCGAACGCGGCGCGCCAGATTTGCCGTTTCAAAACTGTTCTGCAGCGCGCGTTTACCGAAATGCGCTGCGGCGTAAACCAGTGCGGTCAAGGCCAGCAGTTTCAGCGTAAAAAAACCAAGATCAAATGCAAGGGCACTGCCGCCCACATGCTTTTTGACATCGACAAACCAGCCATACTGCTCAAACAGGCCATAGGCGAAAAAGCCCAAAATGGCGGCGAGCGCTGTGGCGAATGAATAGACAATGACCGCCGGAATGCGGTCAGACGTGAAAACGTAGCGCGGATTTAGTGAGGCTGTGGCCATGCCCTGAATTCACTCTCGAATTGAAAATCTATGCTGGTGAAGTCACGCCAAACCCCGGCATGAGGCGAAAGGGGACTGCTTGCTGTTTTTTGCAAGCCGTCCCCGAGTTCGAGATCAGGGACAGTTTGCGATAGAGCAAACTGTCCCTTTTCCGGCGTTTCAGCTCTTAGGTCTTCGGAGCGTTCTTGATGATTTCAACAAACTTCGCTTGCGTGTCAGCAGCAGTCAAAGCTGGATCAGCCATGAATGCCGTGAACAGATCGTTGATCTGGTTGATCGAGTCACGATCAATCATCTGCACATCGTTCGGGAACACGGCAGTTGAACCGTCAAGAATGGCCAAGCCCTTCTTCATGCAGTCATTCGCTGCACCCAGATCAACGTCAGCCCGCATTGGCAATGAACCCTTCTTCAGGTTGAAGGCAACTTGCACTTCCTTGGTCACCAAGGTTGCAGCCATCTTCTTTTGTGCAGCGGTCACTGCAGCGTCCTTGTTCTTCGGGAAGTAGAACACGTCACCGCCTGTGTTCAGCACGGGTGTTACACCCAGACCTGGCAAGCAGTCATAGTCCTTGCCTGCTACGAGGTTGGCAACAGCGAACTCGCCGCCAGCCCAGTCACCCATGATGTTGGCACCGGCTTTGCCAGCGATCACAAGGGCCACAGCTTCGTTCCACTGTGGAACCATCTTGTCAGCAGGAACGAACCCGCGAACAGCAGCAAGGGCATCAAACACTTTCGTGAATTCCGGTCCGGCTGCGAGGGCTACGTCGCGGTCCTTGTAGACCTTGACGAAGTTGTCAACGCCAGCGAGCGCTACGAGAACGTCGTTGACGAGAAGACCAACGGGCCAGCCTTGTGCGAGTGACAAAGGCTGAATGCCCTTGGCTTGCAGGGCAGGAGCGGCTGCTACCATTTCAGCCCAGTTTTGTGGAGGTGCGATGCCTGCATCTTCATAAACCTTGCGGTTGGTCCACATCCATTGTGCGGAATGCAGGTTCACAGGAACACAATAGACTTTGCCGTCCTTGGTGCATGACGCAAGCT
>CAXTLE010000090.1:0-10070 GCA_964244855.1 uncultured Aestuariivirga sp.
GGTGTTCCGTGCAAGTCGCTGATCTGGACATTGTTGATCAGCACATTGCCCGTGTTGGCGATGGTGTAGGTGTAGGTGATGGTCTGGCCCAGCACCACCGGCGTTGATGCGGTGGAATAGGTTTTGCTGAAGACCAGAAGCGGTGTTGGCGTGCCGTTGTTTGTGATGGTGCAGCTGATGTCGTCGGCGGCCTGGATGGTGAAGGTGATCGGTAGCGTGTTGATGGCGGAGACGCTTGTGCCCGTTGCATTGTTATTGGTGCAAGCGACAATTTGCGCATAGCCCGTCAACAGTGAAGTGGACCCCGCTGCCATGGTCTCGGTGAGGCTGTAAGCCGAATTGGCGGTTGCGGTGAAACTGATGGGTGCTGTTGTGATGGCAGCACCGGTCCCTGTGGTGTTGACCGCTGCGGGTGCACCTGTGCCGGTCACAGCGAGGCGGAACTGGTCTGCTGCGGCAAGCCGACCTGACGCTGCCAATGCCTTTTGCAGCCTGATCTTCGGTGCCACACCATCATTGATGAAGGTGCACGTGATTTGCGCAGCTGGAAGAACGTTGGCTGCGGGTATTGTCAATAGCAGTCCGGTGAGTGAACCGAAACTCGCAGGATTTCCTGTCACTGCTGCGTTGGCATCGGTGCAGCTTCCGCCTGCGATGGTGAAATAGCTATTCGTACCCTCCGAAATCTGAACCGCGGAATTCAGTGCACTGACGTTAATCGCAGCAGGTGATGCCGGGGCGGGTGTGGCAGCTGCGGTTGTTGTGATTGCTGCAGGTGCTGCTGCCAGATTTGACACCGAGAAATTGAAGGGGCCGCCCTTCACATTGGATGTGGTTTTCCGAACGGCTACGGTTGCTGGTTTTCCAGTGTTGGTGAAGGTACAATTGATTTGCGCTGCTGGCAGAACATTTGCTGCGGGAATAGTCAGCACATTTCCTGCAAGGCTGCCGAAGCTGGCAGGATTGCCGGTGAAACCCGCATTTGCGTCGGCGCATGTTGCCGATGTCACATTAAAGCTGGCGTTTGCACCTTCCGTCACCTGCACTTGAGCGTTGACTGCAGAGATTTGAATCGGCGTTGGCGCAACCGGAGCAGCCAAATTGGCGGCTGTGGTCGATATATTGGAAATCGCAGCAGCAAGATTTGTTGCGGTAAATGTGAAAGGCCCGCCAAATCCGCCCGCTGTAATCTTCTGCAAGGCAAATGTCGGTGGCTTTGGTGCATTGGTGAATGTGCACACAATCCGCGCAAATGTTTTCAGGTTTGCTACGGGAACCGTGATCACATTGCCTCCGAGTGTTCCGAAGCTTGCAGGGTTACCTGATGTTGCAGAATTTGTATCGGTACACACACCGCCCGCCAAATTGAAGTTGCTGTTCGCCGCTTCCGTCAGCGTGACAGGGTTGAGGATGCTGGTCACCGGAACATAGTTTGGCACTGCGGGGGCCGCAGTGCCTGCAGTTGTGGTTGTAATGTTTGAAAGCGTGCCTGCCAGATTGGTGCCACTGAAACTGAAGGGGCCACCAGGTAATAGCGTTGTGATTTTCTGTACTGCAACCAGCGGAATGGCGGGGTTGACGATGTTGGTGAACAGACAATTAATCTGCGCCTTGGCGCGGATATTGGTGGCCGGAATAGTAAGTACACTGCCCGCAAGGGTTCCGAACGCACCAGCCGGATTACCGGAGGCTGCTGAGTTCGCATCAGAACATGAGGCAGAAGAAATCGTGAAATTCGTTGCCACAGTTTCGGTAATTGTCACCGCCGTGCCATTGGTTGTCGCCAATATGGGTGAGGTTGTTGTGGGATAAGGACTACCAGCTGTTGCTGTCGTGATCGCTGCGGGCGTTGAGGCGAGGTTTGTAGATGTGAACGTGAAGGGTCCACCTGCTGATCCCAAGGTGGTTTTTTGCACGGCAACGGTTGCCGCTGTAGCTGTATTGACGGCGTTCGTAATGGTGCAAGTGATTTTCGCCGCTGCTAAAATATTTGCGGCAGGAACAGTGATCACGTTGCCCGCAAGCGTTCCAAAGCTCGCGGGGTTGCCTGTAATTGCGGAATTGGCGTCGGTGCAGGTTACGGCAGAGGCCGTGAAATTTGTGGCCGGCGTTTCAGTTATGGTGACGGCGGTGTTGAAAGCGGTAACATTGATCGCCGTGGGAACTGCAGGTGTTGCGGTGTTGGGTGATGTTGTAGTGATTGCAGATGGAGCTGACGCAAGATTTGTCGCGGCAAAAGTGAAGGGCCCGCCAATGGCACCTGCGGTGATTTTTTGCAGTGCGACGGTTGCAGGCTTTGCAGTGTTGGTGAATGTGCAGGAGATCGAGTCACCATAGGCGGTTGACGCAAAGTTATAACTTGTGACCGGCTGATTGCTGGGCAGCGCAGTCGGCGAACCTGATGCGCTGTTGATGCAGTTCAAGTTCGAGGTATATTGTGCCAAGCTGCTGACGCTGCCTGAAGCCATTTTCTCGATGACGGTTGTGGCCACACCGGAGGACAATGTGGCCACTGCGGAACCAAAACCGGTATTGGCTGCACCTGTGGACGTTGCCGTTGAAAGCACGGCGGCGTTGCTGGTGGCCTGAACACTATAGGTAAATTGATCAGCAGGGTTGGCGCGACTGCCGCTGATTGTTTTGTTGGCGACAATGGTCGAATATTGCACGGCAAGCATCACGCCCTGCAAGCCGCCCGCCACAAGTTGCACATTGACCGTTGTGGGGCTGAGCGTTCCCATAATATATGCACCAACCGTGCCGGCAACTCCTGTCGTCACAAAGGTAGAAGTGCCTGTGCCTGATGCCGTAGGATAAATTCCCCCTGTCGTTGGAGGAACTTGATCAACCAGTGTCCACGCGCCGCCATTTGTCACGAAAGTCAGTGACTCGCCATTATTGGAGGATTCAGCGTCGGCAACCACAAACTTGAATTGTCCGGTCGACACCACGCCGTTTGGAGGTATCACCTGAATGTTGGACAAGGTTAGATTTACGGTGCCACCTCCCGTCGTATAGAGAATGGGCTTGCCGGGAATGCCGGTGAATGCGGAATTGCCGGTGGCCGCACCACTCCAGGCTGGAGCGGCGACAGCGCTGATTGCGGTTGCCCCGGGTGAGCTGCCAGAAAGCGTGAAAGACAGAACAGAACCGTCAGAAAGTGTTATGGAAAACAACTGACCACCGCCAAAAACCGTGGCGTTGACGTAGCTCGTCATGTCGATCCAGCAATAGGTCTGCCACGCTGGCGGAGCGTTTCCCGGCATAGTGGCAGGTGCGCAGGTCGCAGCAAAGCCCACGCCTGGCATTGAGCACAGCAAAGCCAGCGCCCAAAGCAACACACGCAACCTACAACGCTGGAAAAAACCTGAACGCAACTCTCTGCAACCTTACAAAACGCAAGGTTAAATTTGTCAGATTATGGTTAGCGGGCGGTTAAGCCCGCTATCCATTTTGCAGACGCAGGCTCATTCCGTTAATCTGTATTGCGCCAAAAACTCCCAAATCAACTCCACACCTTCAACATCCCTGCACACCGGACCGATGAACCAGCGCACGGCCCAAGTATCAGGAAGATCATATTTGGCCGAAGGCATGTTATGCCCGCCGCCCTTCATGGTGTAGGTTACAACGGGTGCTCCAGGCTTTTTTGCCTTGTAACTCCTCTTCTCGATGGTGCAATTATCATTCGGATCACGGTCAGGCAGCTGGCTTGTTTCAAAGGGCTGTGGTTCAGCGCCATTGGCGGCCACCCACCATTTTATTGTATCGGATACTGACCTTGTAATACCGCGGCCACCCGCAATTCTTCCGCCCTCCCACTTCATCAACGGATCGTCAGTTCCGTTGGCAATCAACAATGGTGTGTGTTTTGCGGGTTTGACAAAATTTTCACCGTCAGCCGGAAGAGCTGCCACAAATGCAGCACCTGCTGCGAAGCGTTCAGGCGCCTCCATCAGCATGCGGAACGTCATGATGCCGCCGTTCGACGCACCTGTAATGTAAACTCGCGCAGGATCGGTGTTGTAATTTCGGGAAGCCCAGCTGATCAAGCCAAGCAGAAACCCCACATCTTCAGCGTTACTTTTCCGGGAAACGCCTTCGCGCAAGTCATTCCAGTTTTGATCGTCCGACCTCGTATCGCCAGTTGCGGCATTCACAGCATTGGGCACCAACAGCAGAATATTCTCGCGCCTGGCCAGATCTGGCCAACCACGTGTTGCACCAGCCGATTCAGCAAACAGCCTGCGCATGCTCTGCGTGCCGCCATGCAGCACCAACAGTATGGGAGCCGCCTGCGAGGGATCGCGGGGTGGCTGAACCAGAAACCAGCGCTCTGTACCTTGAACATCAATTGATGTTTCAAGTAACCCCAAAGCGGCAATTGCTTCAGATGTTGGCGGTGTTTCGCGGATTTTGGCGAGCGCATTTACCGGACCGAAAAAACAGATCGCTGGAAAAATCAGGGTTGCAGCCAAGATGTTCAAAAAATCCGAGCGTTTCATCGCCATGTTTCACACTCCGAATGAGCAATTCTGTCACATGTGACGATACTTGCCGATGCCATGGAACAAAAGCAACACTATGTCGTTGTGGAAGCTGGCGGGGTAATCCATGACTTTTGATCTGACTGCTTTAACCTTGGCTCGAATGCAGTTTGCATTCACGGTTTCGTTCCACTTCATTTTTCCGGCATTCTCCATCGGCTTGGCCAGTTATCTCGCCGTGTTGAGAGGCTTGTGGCTATGGAAGAAAAACCCGGTTTACCGCGACCTGTTCAATTTCTGGAAAAAGATCTTCGCGGTGGCCTTTGGCATGGGCGTGGTCTCCGGTATTGTGATGGCTTATCAATTTGGCACCAATTGGAGCGTGTTCTCCGACAAGGCAGGCCCGGTCATTGGCCCTTTGATGGGCTATGAAGTTCTCACCGCTTTCTTTCTGGAAGCAGGCTTTCTGGGCGTCATGTTGTTTGGGGAAAGGCGGGTGGGACCGGGCTTGCATTTCTTTGCCACTTTGATGGTCGCTATCGGAACCTTGATATCGGCGACATGGATCATTGCCGTCAACAGTTGGATGCACACCCCGCAGGGCTATTCCATCGCCGCCAACGGGCAGTTCATGCCTGAAAGCTGGATGGCGATTATCTTCAATCCGTCATTTCCCTATCGACTGGTTCACACTGTGTTGGGCGCCTATCTCACCACAGCCTTTGCCGTTGGCGGCGTTGGGGCGTGGCATCTTTTGCGAAATCAGGCTTCGCCCGCTGCGGGAAAAATGTTTTCAATGGCGATGTGGATGGCGGTAGTTGTGGCCCCCTTGCAGATCATTGCGGGCGACATTCACGGTATCAATACACTCGAATACCAACCCGCAAAAATCGCCGCCATGGAGGGTGATTTTGAAACCGAGAAAGGCTCGCCGCTGATTTTGTTTGGCATCCCCGATGACGGGGCTGAAGTCACGCGGTATCAGATTGCCATTCCCAATCTTGGTGCCCTCATTCTCACCCATAGCATGGATGGTGAAGTCAAAGGCCTGAAGTCATTCCCCAAGGATCAGCGCCCACCCTCACAAATCGTGTTCTGGTCATTCCGCCTGATGGTGGCATTGGGCTTTGCCATGCTGGCCACGGGTATTTGGGGTTTGTGGAGCAGACACAGAAAAACTCTGTACACGGATAGAGGACTGCACCGTGTCACCCTGGCCATGTTGCCGTCAGGCTTCATTGCTGTGCTTGCTGGCTGGGTAACCACAGAAGTGGGCCGCCAGCCCTATACAATTTACGGTTTGCTGACCACCGCACAATCGGCCTCACCGATTGCTGCACCTGCGGTTGCTGCCTCCTTAATCGCTTTCATCGTGATCTATTTTGCCGTGTTCGGTGCAGGTGTATTCTACATTTACCGTCTGGCAATTTCGACGCCGGACCATCCGAACCCCGACATTCAATCCACCCCCATGCATGCTGCGGGTATTACCCCTGGCCCCACTCTCGACCTGGCTCCAGGAGGCACATCATGACATTCGATCTTCCTTTCATCTGGGCGGGCCTGATTGCCTTTGCGGTATTGGCCTATGTGATCCTCGATGGTTTTGACCTGGGTGTTGGCATATTGTTTCCCTTCGCCAAAAACGAACACCACCGCGATGTGATGATGAACTCCGTCGCTCCCGTATGGGACGGCAATGAGACCTGGCTGGTGCTGGGCGGCGGCGGTTTGCTCGCTGTGTTCCCGCTGGCTTATTCCGTGGTCATGCCCGCTCTTTACGCGCCGATAACCGCCATGTTGCTCGGCCTCATACTACGTGGTGTGGCCTTTGAATTTCGCTGGCGCACCAAACGCGGGCAATTCCTTTGGGATTGGGCCTTCGCAAGCGGTTCGTTGATTGCTGCTCTGGCACAAGGCTTGGCGCTGGGAACTTTGGTACAGGGCATACCCATGTCTGGTCGCGAATATAGCGGCGGCTGGTGGGATTGGTTGACGCCCTTCTCCATCCTCACCGCAGTCGCCGTTGCCATCGGCTATGCGCTGTTGGGCGCCACATGGCTGATCATGAAAACCGATGGCGACCTGCAGGAGCAATCACGCCGCAATGCCACCATTGCAAGTATCGGCACGTTGGCCCTTATTGGTGCCACCAGCCTGTGGACGCCGTTCTTGCAACCAGAATATTTCACCAAATGGTTCGCCTGGCCCACCATGATTTTCAGCGGCATTGTGCCCGTACTGGTGGCGCTCTGCGCCTATGGCCTCTATTCGGGCTTGCGCGATAAAACTGATTACC
Source organism: uncultured Aestuariivirga sp. (assembly GCA_964244855.1). Taxonomy (GTDB): domain Bacteria; phylum Pseudomonadota; class Alphaproteobacteria; order Rhizobiales; family Aestuariivirgaceae; genus Aestuariivirga. The sequence goes on from CAXTLE010000090.1 coordinate 6,787, forward strand.
GTCCGTTTTTCTCGTCACTGGGCCTCTTCGTATTGAGTTTCGCAGGCATCGGCATCAGCTTCTACCCCTTCATTGTCCCGCCATCCCTCACCATCTGGGACGCTGCTGCCCCTGACAAAAGCCTCCGCTTCCTGCTGGTCGGCGCACTGGTGCTGATCCCGATGATCCTCGCATACACCGCTTATTCCTATTGGGTCTTCCGCGGCAAAACCGACACGTCAGATGGCTATCACTGATGCGGATGTCTCCAACCGCAACACGACTACTATGGTTCGTCGGCCTGTGGACTGCCGGCGTGTTGGCTGTTGGAGTGGTCAGCTATGGGGTCAGGCTGATGATTATGTAAGGCGTGCCTACCCCCGCAACGCAGGCACCTTCGCCAGATACTCCAACAAAAAATCCACCGTCACCCGCACCCGCGGTGCAAGCCCTGTGCGGTGGGGATAGAACATGGACATGCTGATGCCCGCGGGCACACCTTGTTTCGACAACAGTTCCACCAACTTGCCGCGCTTTAAATACTGGTGAGCGTGGTAACTGCCGACGTGGACGACGCCGAGATGCGCGAGTGCTGCTTCCACAGCCACATCAGGATCAGAGACCAGCAATTTCGCATCGCCTTCAAACGTGACAGTGTGGGTTTTGCCTTGGATGGTTTCATTGAACAGCCATGGCATGATGCGGCCATTCAGAAATTTTACTTTGATCAAATCATGCCCTGCCAGATCGCGGCTGTGTTTCGGCGTGCCGCGTGCTGCCAAATACTTCGGACTTGCAACGAGGATGGTGGTGATATCGAAAATCTTGCGGGCCACCATGCCGTCGGGCGGTTGGCTGCCACCGCGAATGCCAATGTCGAAGCCCTGCCCCACCAAATCCACCGCCATGTCGTTCAATTGCAAATCCAGTTGCACGTCGGGATATCGCCTGTAGAACTCCGGTAGTGCAGGCAAAATGTAATTGCGGCCAAAGCCTACCGGACTGTTGATGCGCACGAGGCCCTGAGGACGCAAACCTTGCGATGCGTGTTTTGATGCATCTTCAAGCAGCGCCAAACCCGCCCGCGCTTCGGCCAAAAACGCTTTCCCCTCTTCCGTCAGCGAAAGCCTGCGGGTGGTGCGATTGAACAGCCGCACCTTCAACACAGCTTCAAGCTTTGCCACGTTCTTGCTGACCGCTGCCGATGTCAGATCAAGCGACTTCGCGGCGGCGACAAAACTGCCGCTGTCGGCGACCTGAATGGCGCTGATCAAGCCAGGAAGGGTGGTTTGAAGCTGTTTCATTCTAAACTTATAGTTTAGAGTAAAGTGAATTCATATGGCTTTTTTGCATGCAATAAACATAGCATATTTGCCTTCATCAACACTGAGGAGATGAAAATGAAAATCGCAGTTTTAGGCACAGGCATGGTTGGACAAACTCTCGCGGCAGCACTGCTTGCCAAGGGTCACAGCGTGATGATTGGCACCCGCGACGTGGCAAAGTCACTGGCCAGCACTGAACCCAATGGTTACGGCATGCCTGCCTTCGGTGTGTGGCATAAGGCCAACACCTCAATCCAGGTCGGCACCTTCAAGGACGCCGCAGCGTTTGGCGAGTTGATCATCAACGCCAGCAATGGCGCCTCCACACTTCAAACCTTGGCACTCGCCAAGCTCGAAACCGTGGGCCATAAAACCCTGGTCGACGTGTCGAATGATCTCGACTTTTCGAAGGGCATGCCACCACGTTCGGGTGCCAGTGATGCACCGGGTTCCAGCATCGCCGAAAAAATCCAGGCGGCTTATCCCAATGTGCATGTGGTCAAAACCTTTAACACCATGAGTGCCGGCGTGATGGTGAATCCGGCTTCGGTTGCGGGTGACAGCACGGTGTTTCTCAGCGGAGACAATGCCGGGGCCAAGCAACAGGTGCACGCCATCCTCTCGTCCTTCGGCTGGACTGATATTCTCGACCTTGGCGGCATTGCCACAGCGCGGGGCGTTGAAATGCTGATGCCGATCTGGTTGTCGATCTATGGCAAGTTGGCCAAGCCCACCTATAATTTCAAGATTGTACGTTAGGTCACGCGTTGACTTTCACCGGCAATCCATACAAATCTCCAAGGCATGTTTCATGAATCATTCCGGATACTTGCCTTTTGCTGTTTCTGCGTCACGTCAAGTGTTGCCATGGCCAAAGACGCCTCGAGCATCACTCAATATCCGGTCACAGGCAAAACCGCTCAGTTGGTCTATGACGACATCAAGGCGCATGCGCCGCGCGTGGCCAACAATGCCACTTTCGCCTTCACCATGATTGCGACAAAGACCGACAAGAAAACCGCCAAGACCAAGAAGAGCTGCCGCTACAGCAGCTTCAAAACCTCGGCGATCTACAACTTTGTCATTCCCAAGCATTCCAACCCTGCGATGATGTCTGCCAAGACGCAAAACAAATGGGCGAATTTTGTGGTCTATCTTCGAAACCATGAAGCAGGACATCGCACGATCTGGCAGAATTGCCTGGCCGATTACGACGCGCAGGCACTGACCTTGTCAGACGATACTTGTGACGATCTTGATATGGCACGCGAGAAAATTCTCAACGGCCTGAAACGCAAGTGCCTCGCCGAAGACGAAGCCTATGACGTGCAGTTTCGCAAAGCCGTGCTGCGCGAACCCTTTGTGGCGGAAGCGTTGCGGCGCTGATCAGTCGAGAACTCGCCGCACCGCACCCTTGGCCGCCGATGTTGTGAGTGCCGCATAGGCTTTCAGCGCGTTCGTCACATTGCGCTTGCGTTTCTCCACCGGCTTGAAGCCAATGGCTTGCTGCGCTTTGCGACGTTCCGCGATCACAGCATCACCCACCCGAAGTGAAATCGTGCGGTTGGGAATATCAATGTCAATCATGTCGCCGGTATTCACCAACGCGATCAAGCCGCCCTCCGCCGCTTCGGGCGAGACGTGGCCGATAGACAAACCCGATGTGCCGCCGCTGAACCGACCATCGGTCAACAGAGCGCAGGCTTTGCCGAGGCCCTTCGACTTGATGTAGCTGGTGGGATACAGCATTTCCTGCATGCCCGGCCCGCCGATGGGGCCTTCGTAGCGGATAACCACGACATCGCCCGCCTTCACCTCGCCATTCAAAATGCCCAGCACCGCCGAGTCCTGGCTCTCAAACACAATGGCAGGGCCGGAGAATTTGAGAATGCTTTCATCCACACCAGCCGTCTTCACGATGCAGCCTTGCAGCGCGATATTGCCCGACAATACTGCAAGGCCACCGTCTTTCGAGAACGG
>CAXTLE010000091.1:0-10044 GCA_964244855.1 uncultured Aestuariivirga sp.
GAACGTCCCCTCCCCCTTGTGGGGAGGGTTAGGGTGGGGGTCGCTCAGACCGTTGCAATTGCAAAGAATTCTTCCTTCGCTTCAACCGACGGAGCGACCCCCACCCCGACCCTCCCCACAAGGGGGAGGGAGAAGAACAGGGCTTTTGATCACTTGAACATGTTAAACGGACAGAAGTGGAACAAGTCCGGTAATGACAAAACCGTTGGTTTTGGCCTTAAGTTAGCGCCTATGGGGAGAGGTCCTTTTCTTGCCACGAGACATGGCTCCATGTCCTGCAGCGCGGGCTGCAAGGCCACATGACTTGTTGAATGTGAGTGCACCTCAAGACGTATCAGGCTGAAGGGCCATCCAGGCCAGGGCGTGGCATTCCTTGAGAACATCGTCGATTTCTTCGCGGGGTTTTTGCTGATGGCCTGGTGGCCAACCTGGTCGCAGGGGAAAAATGAAGGGCGGGTTTTTCATTTCTGCACGGCGCTTCTGCCAGCGTGCCATGCGTTTGGCTTCGCGGGGCAGATGATCAAGGGCGCGGGCGAGAAGGCTGAGGCGTTGGCGGAGGTGCAGCGTTTCCGTTTCGCTACACATCTCTTGTTTGGGTTTGACGAATTTGGCGAGGAACAATTGGCGTGGGCTTAAGGCATCGATCATCCAGATACGCGGGCCGGAGATGGGGGGTTGCACTTCATCTGGATCACCAAAGGTTTTTCGCGAGTCAAACAACTGAAATGAAGCGCGTCCCTTTGACGTTCCCGCAATGACAAGCCCCTGGGGCATGGGACGTGACGACACATCCGGCACAATCAGCCCCTTTGCCATCATCACAATCAAGCGTCTGACTGCGGATTCTGCGGGATGGAGAATACGCTGGAGCATCTGATACACCGGGAGCGGCAAGCGCAACACCTGCCCCTGAACCGCCAGCATAGCCACGAGCCCCGCGACAATGCGGGTGAGCGCGTCCCTGTTGAGTTCGATGGCGCAGGTCCAGTTCATGGGAAGCGCTTAGAACATAATGGGAACGATGTCAACAACCAGGATTATCGCTTAAGGCAAGGGCGGGAGAGGTCCTTTCCTCGCTCTATTCTAAGCGGCCTGAATGGCGGTCCACAATTCGTCGCGCACCTTCAGGGCCTCTTCACCCAGATATGCAGAGTATTCGCACTTGGCCAAAATGTCATCGGATGGGAAAATGGCAGGATTTTCCTTGTAGGCCCCGTCCATCAATTCCTTGGCCGCTTTGTTGGGTGTGGCGTAGTGGATGGTTTCCGTGATCTTCTTTCCAACTTCCGCATCGAAAATAAAGTTGACGAAGGCATGGGCGTTTTCCGGATGGGGTGCTCCTGCCGCAATGGCGATGGTGTCTTCCCAGACGTTGCCACCTTCTTTTGGCATGGAGAATGAGAGGTCTTCATCTTCCACCATGACTTGCGCGATATCACCATTGTATTCCATGGTGATGTCAACTTCGCCTTGGGCCAAAAGATCCTGGCCATTGTCGCCTGCATATTTCTTGATGATGGATTTGGCGCTGATCAAAAGATCTTTGGCCTTGTTCAGTTCAGTGATGTTGGTGGAATTGTAGCTGTAACCGAGATACTTGAGCGCTGAACCGATGGAGTGTTCCTGGTCGCCCAGCAAGGCCACACGGCCTGCATATTTCTGATCGTCCAGCAGCCACTTCCATGAGTCGATCACACCTTCGACCTTGGACTTGCGGTATCCCACACCGACCGTGCCCCACTGGTAGGGCAGCGAATATTTACGGCCGGGGTCAAATGCCGGATTCATGAAATTGGGATCGACGTTCTTGATGTTGGGAATTTTAGCATGATCGAGCGGGATCAACATATTGGCCTTGATCATGCGTTCCACTTTGTCGTTGGTGGGCACGATGACGTCATAGCCGGGGTTGCCGGCCTTGAGCTTGGTGAAGAGTTCGTCGCCATCGGCGAAGAGGTCCATTTTCACTTCAATACCAGTGGCCGCATTGAAGTCGGCTAATGTGGTTTCACCGATGTATGTATCGTAGTTGTAGAAGCTGAGTTTCTTGTCTTCTGCCGACAAGGCATTGCGCGGCAGGAAGGACAAGGCGGCAAACATGCCGGCACCCTTCATCAGATTGCGGCGGGTCGGTCGAAATTTCGGTTGGATGATTGTCATGTTGATTACCCCTGGTTTTCGTTTTTTGGACTGAGCCAAAGTCGAGTCTGGCTCAGCATTGTGTTACAATTACATCTCAGTTTTCACATCTTCATAGGTTTTGTCCAGAGCCGTTCTGGCCAATTTGACCAAATCATCAATCTGCTTTTCTGTGATGCAGAAGGGTGGAGCCAAAACCATCGTGTCCCAGCAGGCCCGCATGACCAAGCCGTTATTAAAACTGTGGTCTCGGCAAATGGTTCCCACGCGGCCTGAGTCATGAAAACGGGCACGCGTTGCCTTGTTTTTGCTCAACTCGATAGCACCAATCAGACCCACGGAACGGGTTTCGCCGACGATGGGGTGGTCTGCCAGACTGGCCAAAGCTTTGTTGAAGTAAGGGCCAAGTTTGGCCACGCGTTCAACCAGTTTTTCGTCCTCGATGATCTCGATATTTTTGAGGGCAACGGCTGACGCTACAGGATGACCGTCATAGGTCATGCCATGGTTGAAATCGCCACCCTTGTCGAAGAAGGGTTTGATCAGGTCATCGGAGAACGCAACAGCACCGATGGGCAGATAGCCGGAGGACAGGCCTTTGGCCATATTGATGATGTCTGGTTCGTAGCCGAAGGTTTCAAAGCCGAACCAGTTGCCGGTGCGGCCAAAGCCACAGATGACTTCATCGGAAATAATCAGCACGCCATATTTGCGGCAGATGCGCTGGATTTCCGGCCAATAGGTTGAGGGTGGAATAAGAACGCCTGCGGCCCCCTGGATCGGTTCGCCAATGAAGGCGCCAACGTTGTCTGGCCCCAATTCGAGGATTTTCTTTTCGAGTTCAGCTGCGGCAAGCAGGCCGAATTCTTCCGGTGTCTTGTCACCGCCGAAATCGTACCAATAGGGCTGCTGAATGTGGTGGAACCCTGGAAGTGGTGTGCCACCTTGCTCGTGCATGCCGACCATGCCGCCAAGATTGGCGGCAACCCAGGTTGAGCCATGGTAGCCACGACGTCGGCCAATGATGTGCTGGCGGTAGGGTTTGCCCATAACAGCCCAATAGTGGCGCACGAAGCGCACAATGGTGTCATTGCCTTCAGAGCCAGAATTTGTGAAGAAAATACGTTGGAATTTTTCGGGCAACTTGGACGAAATTTTCGCGGCAAGCTCGGTTGCGGGCACGGTCGTGGTTTTGAAGAAGGTGTTGTAGTAGGGAAGATCCAGCATCTGGCGGTAAGCCACTTCCGCCAATTCCTTGCGACCGTAGCCAACGTTCACGCACCAGAGACCGGACATGCCATCCAGGATTTTATTGCCTTTGCCATCCCAGATGTAAATGCCGTCGGCATGGGTGATGACCCGTGGACCGCCCGCAGCGTGGAAGGATTTATGATCCGTGAACGGATGAAAATGGTGGGCGATGTCGCTTTTCACGATTTCGTCGATATTGATATTCTTCGGGTGCACAGTCATGACAGTCTCCAACAGCATTGGGGTGACCCGCCAACAGAAGTGCGACGAGCCTCAAATTTTAGAAATGCCAGGTCGTCTCAGGGCTTAAAACCAATACGCGCACAGTTCACCAAGACGTCCGATTTAATCGTACGGTCAGTGCTATGGCTGATGGAAAACTGTTCGCTGCTGTTGCGCATGAGACGTACTATTGCACAGTGGCGGCCAAGTCTCAAGCCACTGCGTTAGTCGGGCTTTGCTTCGGCCTGACGCTTGTAGCGCAGATATTGCAATGCACTGACCGGGATCATGGACACGTATGCGGCAGCCCCCACAAGCAGGGTTTCCCATGGATAAGTGATAAGGCACACTATTGCCAATACGGCTCCGGCGAGCAGCGGCAGTGCAAGTTCGCGGGGGACACGCGTGACCGTCTTGCCGCTAAAAGTGGGCACGCGGCTGACCATCATGATGGCAATGGCGACGATCATTGGCGCAATCCACATGGCATAGCGATGGCCTTCGACGTCACCCTGCCAGAAACCGAAATACAGGGGCACCATGGGCAAAGCGGCCCCTGCCGGAGCTGGCATGCCCGTGAAAAATGCGTTGGCGTAGGCGGGCATTAATGGATCTTCGAGGGCAACGTTGAAACGGGCCAAACGCAAGGCGCAGGCGATGGATAACATGAGGCAGATGATCCAGCCCAATGGACGCAAGGTATTCAGTGACCAGAAATAGACAAGCAATGCTGGCGCTACGCCGAAGTTCACAAAGTCAGCAAGTGAATCAAGTTCTGCGCCAAATTTGGATGTGCCCTTCAAGAGGCGGGCCAAGCGGCCATCAAGCGCGTCCAGAAATACTGCGAGAATGATAGCGTAGACTGCAATCTCAAACCGGCCTTCAAAACCGAGTCTGATCGCAGTAATGCCGCTGCACAAGGCCAATAAGGTAATCAGATTGGGTAGCAGATACCTGACAGGAACCGGCTGAAACCCTTTGCGTGGTGCGGGATCGTCTTTCACGGCGTCAGCCCTTGCGGCTCATACGTTGTTGGCCTTGCACGGCGAAATCGGCGAGGACCGTTTCGCCTGCGACGGCACGCTGGCCGATACAGACCAGTGGTGCAACACCTTGCGGCAGATAGACGTCAACGCGAGAGCCGAAGCGGATGAGACCAAAACGCTGGCCAACTTGCAGGCTGTCGCCCTCCTCCACAAATTTCACAATGCGCCGCGCCACAAGGCCTGCGATTTGAACCATGCCGATGCGCGAGCCATCTTCACGCTGCATGGTGAGGGCTTGCCGTTCATTGTCTTCACTGGCCTTGTCGAGTTCAGCATTGACAAATTTACCGGGGACATAAGTCAGCTTCACAATACGGCCATCAACCGATGAGCGATTTACGTGTACGTCAAACACATTCATGAACACCGAAATGCGGGTGTGTTTTTCGCGTGGCAGATCCAGTTCAGGTGGCGGGATGACTTCGACGATATGGCTCACCTGCCCGTCGGCTGGCGAAATGACGAGTGTTTTTCCAACAGGTGTGACGCGCTCGGGATCGCGGAAGAAATAGGCGCACCACAGCGTAAGGACTACGCCAACCCACGGCAATATTGGCAGGCGCAGCCAGAACAGCACCAATGTGACTGCGGCGAAAATTGCGATGAAACGCCAACCCTCCCTGTGGATGGGAGCAAAGGAAGATTTGATACTGTCGATAATGGTCATGGCGTCTCGCAATTGAATTTGCGCCACCCTGTACAGCAACAGGATGCAAAACAAAAGCCGCCTGCACCATCCCACTGGTGCAAGCGGCTTTTCACTTCCCTGAATTGCTTGGCGCTGCCCCTTGTTGATACGGGTGCTTTACGCCTGATATTTTATCCCCCACGTTGTCCGTGGCATGGGATCACACTGCGCCCCAATCGTAAACAAAATCGAACTTATGTGGGTTTTGATTCAATGTTTCGATGAATTGCAGCGCATTCCGAAGGTCAGCGTTAATGACAACTTGGAGGCTATGATTACGGAAGTGTTGATTTAGGAGCTGTTGCGGATGATGGAACGTTGCGTGCTTCGAGGCCCGCAAGAGGGCGGGCACCTCAGCATGAGGAAGAACGGAGCTGGCCTCAATGTGACCCCTCACCCTGAGGTGCCCGCCTCTTGCGGGCCTCGAAGGGCCTACTGTCTAGATATCAGCCACGGCCAGAATTTTTCGCGCCTCTTCCGCCTCGCGTTGGCGATTCCACATTTGAGCGTAAAGGCCCTTTTTACGCAACAGCGCGGAATGAGTGCCGCGTTCGGCGATCAGACCTTTGTCGAGCACGATGATTTCATCAGCATCGACAACGGTTGACAGGCGGTGGGCGATGACGAGCGTGGTGCGGTTTTTCGAAACCGTTTTCAATGCCGTCTGAATTTCCTGTTCGGTAAAACTGTCGAGGGCTGATGTGGCTTCGTCCAACAACAAAATCGGCGGGCCTTTGAGAATGGTGCGGGCGATGGAGACGCGCTGTTTCTCACCACCAGAGAGTTTGAGGCCGCGTTCACCCACCATTGAGTCATATTGCTTCGGCAGGGTCATGACGAAGTCATGAACCTGCGCCAGCTTTGCTGCCGCTTCGACTTCGGCATCGGTTGCAGCGGGGCGGCCATAGCGGATGTTGTAGCGAATGGTATCGTTGAAGAGCACAGTGTCCTGCGGGACCATGCCGATGGCTTTGCGCAGGGACTTCTGAGCGACTTCAGAGATATCCTGATCGTCGATTGTGATGCGGCCGCCGGTGATGTCGTAGAAGCGATAAAGCAACCGCGAAATCGTTGATTTGCCAGCGCCTGATGGTCCAACGATGGCGACTGTATGGCCTGCTGGCACGTCAAACGAAATGCCTTTGAGGATTGGCCGTTCGGCATCATAGGCGAAGGTCACATCATCGAATGAGATTGAACCTTTGCCGGCTACGAAATCGGGCGCGTTCGGCTTGTCCTTGATATCGGTGTCTTCCTTGAGGACATCGAACATACCTTGTACATCGAGCAGGCCTTGTTTGATTTCACGATAGGATGAGCCGATGAAATTCAGCGGCATGTAGAGTTGGATCATGAGAGCGTTGACCATGACGAAATCGCCCAAAGTCGCTGTTTTCGCCTGCACTGCGAGTGCCGACATGACCATGACAATGGTCAGGCCAATCGAGAAAATGATGGTTTGTCCAGCGTTCAAAACCGCCAGCGACGTCCAGGTTTTGATCGCGGCTTTTTCATATTTCGCCATCGATTGATCGTAACGTCTGGTTTCATGCTCTTCGTTGCCGAAGTATTTGACAGTTTCGAAATTGAGCAAACTGTCGACGGCTTTGGTGCCCGCATCCTGATCCGCTTCGTTCATGGCCTTGCGGATGGACATGCGCCATTCCGTCGAGATGTAAGTGAACCAGATATAGAATACGACTGTGAGAGCGATGGTCAGAGCATAAATCCAGCCGAAGGAATAGGCGAGCAGTCCGCAGACAAAGAGAATTTCCAATGCTGTGGGAAAGGTGTTGAACAAGGCGAAGCGCAACACGGAGTCGGTGCCGTTGATGCCCCTTGAGATGATACGGGACAGGCCGCCGGTACGGCGTGTCAGGTGATATTTCAGCGAGAGGTCGTGCAGGTGGCGGAAGGTGCGTGACGACATTTCGCGGACGGCGCGCTGACCCACTTTCGAAAAGATCGCGTCGCGCATTTGTGCGAAGACCACCATCATGACGCGGCCAACACCATAGGCCAGAACCATGAATACGGCAGCAGCGACGCCCGCAATGGCAGGACTGCCTGAGGTCAGCGCGTCGGTGGCCCATTTGTAACTGTAGGGTGTGGCGACTGTTACGATTTTTGAAAATACCAGAAACAGCATGGCGATGACCACGCGGATTTTCAGGTCCATACGACCTTCCGGCCACAGGTATGGCATCAGGCCTTTCATGGTTTCCCATTGGCCTTTTTCGCGCGTGCCAGAGGTTATCGTGGTGTTCGCCATGCTCATGGTGGTGCGTGCCCGTCAATTTTGCTTTGGTGCGGAAAGAATCTGACCGGGGTAAATCTTGTTGGGATTTTTCAACTGGTCCCGGTTGGCTTCGTAGATGATCGTGAACATGCGACCCTTGCCATAGACTTCACGGGACAGTTTCCACAGGCTGTTGCCGGGCTGAATGACCAAGCGCTTGGGCCCTTCTTCAACTGCGACGACAACGGGAACCGTAGGCGTTGCTGCCACTTGAGTTTCCGGTGGAGTTTCAATCTTTGCAGTCACCTTCGCTTCAACGTGGGGTTCGGCGGCTGGCTGTTCAACCACAACTGATCGAACGATTGGTGCGGGAACGACTGGGGCTTTCACCGCAACTTGCGCTGCGGCGACGGTCGCCACGCTTTCGCGCAAGAAAGGCAATTCGATGCGGCTTGAAACTTTCCCTGACGCATCCAAGGCGTCAGCCCTGAGCATATGGGTTCCGGGCGTCACGGCGCTGGTTCCCGCGAAACTCCATTTGCCATTGGCATCGGCCTTGCCTTCGCCAGTGGCAGCGTTGTCGACATAGAATCGAACGGTGGAACCCGCTGCGGCTTGTCCTGAGAACACGATGTTGCCCGCCTGGTCATAATCAACTGCGGTCAATTGCAAATCTTTCGGCGTCGCAGCGGCCGCGCCGGATTGTACGACCTGCGTTGGCGCAACTGGGTCCACTTTGGCAACTGTGGCAGGTGCGTCTTTTTTCACCACCACAAACACTGAACCTTCAGAGGTTGTGATTTTGCCATTCTTCGACATTTCAATGGTCATGGCACCAATGCCGGTCGCGAGTGCTTTTGCAGGAATGACAACGAAGGATCCATCAGCATTGGCCTTGGCGGTGCCGACGATATTGCCGTTCCACTTTACCGTGACATCCGCTGCCGGCTCAGCCCGGCCCGCAATCAGCGCATCGCCAGTGGCTTCAACGCGGACCGTATCGAACGACGGCAATGAAGGCGCAACTGGAGCGTCGACGAGAGGTACGGGTTGTGCCGCCAACTCAGCAGGTTTGGCTTCGGGAGCAATCGGCGCTACCACTACAGGAGCAGGTGCGACGACGGCTTGTTGTTGAACCGGGGTCGGCACAACGGGTTCAGGCGTTGCCACCGGCGCTGCTGGCACTTCTGTTTTCGTTACGACATCAGGTTTTTTCGCAGGTGGCGCGACAGCGACCACAGGTGTTGCCACAACATCAGGTGTCCGGTTCACGTAAACAGTCGTGCCGAGGGCAACGACTGCCGCAGCGGCGATTGTGGTAAACAGTGCAATCGGATTTTTCATTTCTAATCCATGTTAAAGGGGCATGGCAGACAGCTTCCCGCCAAAAGCCCTAGATAGGTGCGTTTGACGGGCTTAATAAGGCCCTTCGACCAAAATGCAAAGATTCGCCTGAGGATTTTCAAACATGATTGCACCCGTGCAACGACTATGTGTCTATTGCGGCTCGTCACCTGGGCGCAACCCAGCATATATGGCGGCAGCGCGGGAACTTGGCGCCGCAATGGCTGAGGCTGGAATTGGACTGGTCTATGGTGGTGGCAGTCTGGGCTTAATGGGCGAAACGGCGCGGGCCGTTATTGATGCTGGCGGCCACGTGACGGGCATTATTCCTGAATTTCTGGTGTCCAAGGAACGCATGCAGGAAGGCGTGCATGAGCTGATCGTGACCCGCACCATGCATGAGCGCAAGATGGCGATGTTTGAAAGGTCAACAGGCTTTGTCGCCCTGCCCGGTGGCATTGGCACGTTGGAGGAACTGGCCGAGATCTTGACGTGGTCACAGTTGAAGCAACATGCACGGCCCATCATCCTGTGCAATGTCGATGGCTTTTGGGACGGACTTCTTGGCCTTATCGAACATATGAAAACTGAAGGTTTTATCCGTTCGGGTTTTGAATTGAACCTTGATTTGGCCAATGGTGCGGACGCCGTCATCCCCACCTATGAGGCGCGCCGCGCCAAGACGCGGGACGTGGTTGGTTTGGAAATTCTGCAAGACAAGCTTTAAGCCACCACGCCATCGCGCACCAGTTTGTAGATGATGGCATCTTGCAGCGCCTGAAATGATGCTTCGACGATATTGGGTGACACGCCCACGGTGAACCAACGTTCACCCTTGCTATCGCGGCTTTCGATCAACACGCGGGTGGTGGCTCCGGTTCCACCGTTGAGGATACGGACTTTAAAGTCCACGAGTTCCATGTCGGCAATGTGTTTTTGGAATTTGCCGAGGTCTTTGCGGAGCGCCACGTCGAGGGCGTTGACGGGGCCATTGCCTTCGCCGGCGTTGATGAAGGTTTCGTCGCCGACTTTGACTTTGACCACGGCTTCGGAATGCATTTCGCCATTGAATTGTTCAACTGAGGTGCGGAAGGACAGCACGTCGAAATAATGTG
>CAXTLE010000092.1:0-9968 GCA_964244855.1 uncultured Aestuariivirga sp.
GATGCCAAGCGGCAAGCCATCGGCGATCAACAATTGCTGTTCAATGAGATCAATGCCGGTGATCGCTTCTGTGACGGGGTGTTCTACCTGAATGCGCGCGTTCATTTCGAGGAAGTAGAAATCAAATCGTTCGGCATCGACAAGAAACTCAACGGTGCCTGCACCGCGATAATGCAGATGTTCCGTAAGGCGCACGGCTGCTTGTCGCAGCGCTTCGTGTTGAACTTCAGGAATGCCAGCCGCTGGCGCTTCTTCAACAAGCTTTTGGAAGCGCCGCTGGATTGAGCAATCACGCGTTCCAAGATGGATGGCACGTTTACCATCACCCAACACCTGCACCTCCACGTGTCGCCCGCGCGTAATATAGCGCTCCACATAAACGCGGCTGTCGCCAAAGGCGGCCTGTGCCTCGGCCATGGCCATGGCAACCATAGATTCCAAGTCTTCGGTGCGATCAACGCGCTTCATGCCACGTCCACCGCCGCCTGAAACGGCCTTGATCAAAAGTGGATAGCCCGTTTCCTGTGACCGGAGTCTTGCTTCCGAAATATCCGCCGCCTCGCCGCCAGGCACCACGGGTAACCCCGCCGTCACACCGACAGCGCGGGCTTTGAGCTTGTCGCCAACGGCATCAAGACTTTCTGGCGTAGGCCCCACGAATATCATTCCAGCATCACTGACGGCGCGAGAGAAACGCGCATTTTCCGACAAGAATCCATAACCGGGATGGACTGCATCAGCGCCAGACTGAACGGCTGCCGCTACCACAACATCAACGTTCAAATAGGTTTGCGACGACGGTGCGGCCCCGAGCAATACAACTTGGTCTGCCATGCGGGCACCCAGCGAAGTTTTATCTGCTTCAGAAACGCCAAGTATCGTCTCTAGCCCCATGCGCTTGGCAGTGCGGATGATGCGCAAAGCAATTTCGCCGCGATTGGCAATGAACAGTTTCCGGATCATGCTTTGCCTACACGTACGCGCATCAATACGCCGTCCCTGTCAACCATCACGCCGTTCTCGGCAACGATCTCTACAATCTCACCAGTGACTCCCGCTGCGATAGAGCTCATCACTTTCATCGTTTCAATAATGCCGATGATGGTGTCTTTTTCGACATGCGATCCAATTTCGACAAAGTTGCGAACACCAGGTTGCGGCGCACGATAGAATGTACCGGGCAAAGCCGGGCGGATGCTCTCGATACCCGGAGCATCAGCTACTGCCGCAGACTTTGAAACTGTTGAGCTCTCCAAAGCAACAATTGGTTCTGCCAGCGATGAGGCAGTCTTCCAATCTTGTGTCCAACCTTCACCAGAGCGCGAGAATTTGACACTGACGCGTCTGGTTTGAATATCAACGCTGTCGTATTTGCTGCCGTCGAGGATCGCGATTATCTCCGCAATATCTTCGGATGAGAGAAGGGGTTCATCAGCCATAATTTATCTTTGTCCTAAATTTAGTATTTCGCGGGTTTGTTGCCATGTGGCGAGAGGCCGTTCATGTTTTTCGCAAATCGCAACGGCACGTTTGACCAGTGCCGCATTTGAAGCAGCCAATGTGTTCTTATCGATCCGCACATTGTCTTCCATGCCCGTGCGGGTATGACCGCCTTTGGCAATCGCCCATTCATTGATCACAATCTGCGCCGGGCCAATTCCCGCAGCACACCATTGCGCATCGGGTGATAGACGCTTCAGTGTTTGGATATAAAAATCCAAAATCTTCTCATCGGCAGGCATGGCATTTTTTACGCCCATCACAAATTGTACATAGAGCGGACCTTTGAGACGTCCATCTTTTTGCATGGTTGCGGCTTGAACGATGTGGCTCAAATCAAAAGCTTCAATTTCAGGCTTTACATCGTAGGTAAGCATTTCGGTGGCTAACCAATCCACAAGGTCTGGAGGGTTTTCATAAACTCTTGTCGGGAAGTTGTTTGATCCCACCGAGAGCGAGGCCATTTCTGGCCGAAGTGGCAACATGCCCCCACGGGCTTGTCCTGCGCCTGATCTGCCACCCGTTGACAGTTGCACGATCATGCCCGGACAATGCTTTTCAAGACCCTCTTTCAATCTTGCAAAGCGTTGAGGATAAGATGTGGGTTTTCCTTCGTCATCTCGAACGTGGCAATGAGCGATTGTGGCACCCGCTTCAAAAGCTTCCTGCGTGCTTTCAATTTGCTCGGCAATGGTGATGGGAACTGCGGGGTTATTTTCTTTTGTGGGAAGAGAACCCGTAATTGCAACGCAGACTATGCAAGGGGTTGGTATCATGATTTAGATTCTGAATTCGGGTTTAGAGTGTTCAATTTGTAACCAATGGGCAGAAGTGAAATTCCAAAGCGTTGCTCGATTGCGCCCCAAATGCCTTTCGGAAAATACAGTGAGAAGATGACAGCGGCCAAGCCAAGGCCAATCAAATACCAAACCCCTGTTCCGCCAAACCAAGTCTCAATCACAAAAAACAACACAGCACCAATGATCGCACCTTCAAATTTTCCGATACCGCCCACCAGCACCATGAAAATCATGTAGGCAGTCCATTGCACACTGAAATAGGTTTTAGGTTGGAACGTGAGTGCCGAACACAGCCACAAGGCACCCGCCAAACCAATACCAAAAGCCGCAAGCACAAAAAGCTTTCGTTTGGTTTTTACGACGTCAACGCCAATGGATGTGGCGGCCACTTCATTGTCGCGTATCGCTTGTATGGCGGCTCCCGATTTGCTTCGCAGCAAAGCATAGAGAATGCCGAGCAAGAGAAGCATTGACGCTAGTGCCAATAGGTAAATCGCAATGCGGCGACCATCTGAGGCATAGGCATTCATAGAAATCAACGATGTGCCAGTCTCACCTTGGATGAGGTCATCAAGATTGACCAACAAATGCGTGAATGCAGAAAGCACCCACATGCCGATGGCAAATTCGCCGCCCTTGAGGTGCAGCATGAAATATGAAATCAGCCACGCAACAGCTGCAACGATAAATGAAGACGCAATTGTCGACACGAAGGGATTGATGCCCGCATCTGCAAGCCGAATGGTGAAATAGGCTCCCAGTCCAAAAAACATTTGCTGCCCAATCGACACAAGCCCACCATAGCCCGCCAAGGCATTCCACATGGCGGCAAGCATGATGTAGATGAACAATGCCGTGAGACGGTCCAGCGTTCCTGATTTAAGCAAAACGGGCGCGACCGCAAACAGTGCGACAAGAATTGCAATGCCGGCAAAACCCGCGCGTGAGGCTGGAGTCCATCTCTCAATAGCGAATGATTTAATCATGCCTTCTTCCTCTTCAACCATGCGAAGACAGAGTTGCGATTTCTAAAGAGGCGAATGAAGAGGACCGCCAAAAACGCAAAGTGACCGCCCAGTAAAAATCCTTGTGGATGAATAGTAGCGCCTAGCGTTTGCGCAACTGCCAAGACGATGCCTCCAATCAGCGTGCCCCAAAGCGATCCAAGCCCGCCGATGACCGTGGCTTCAAAGGCCGAAAGCAGCTGCATACCTCCAGAATATGGTTCAAACGTCGTGCGCATCCCAAGAAAGGCCCCGGCCAATGTAACAGTGGCCATTGCAATCGCTGCTGCTGCTGCACTGGCGCGCTTGGCATCAATGCCCACCAATCCGGCCGTGTCGGAGTCCATTGCTGTGGCGCGAATAGAGCGGCCCAATTGCGTTTTTTTGAGAAATAGTTGCAAAACACCTATCACAAGAATGACAGTGACCAAGACCAGAATCTGTAACTTTCCGACAAACAATCCCCCCGGCAATTCATAGGAATCCCACGAGAGATCACCGATATAAGGTGCTAACGAACGCGTATCTGCGCCAAAGCGCTGGAACATCAAATTGTCGAGTAGTATCGCCAGGCCAAAAGTG
Source organism: uncultured Aestuariivirga sp. (assembly GCA_964244855.1). Classification (GTDB taxonomy): domain Bacteria; phylum Pseudomonadota; class Alphaproteobacteria; order Rhizobiales; family Aestuariivirgaceae; genus Aestuariivirga. The sequence continues at coordinate 3,887 of CAXTLE010000092.1, forward strand.
GTGAGAACGGGAAGCAACTCACCACCTCGTGCAGACTTGTCCAACATAAAACGCTGCAAAAGCCAACCCAATGCGGCCATAATGGGTGCCACGATCAGCAAACCCCAAAAAGGGTTGACGCCAAATCTGTCCGCCAACACGAAAAGCAAATAAGCACTGAGTATGGCAAGCGATCCGTGCGCCAGATTGATGATGCGCATAACCGAGAACATGAACGATAGCCCAATCGCTATCATCGCATAATAGCCGCCAAGCAACACCGCCTGAATGAGATTGCTCAGCATATCAATGCCCGCCCCCACGTTTACCGAAATAGGCCGCCGTGATTTCTTCCCGGGTCACATTCTGCGTTGCGCGGTCCAATACAAATTGCCCTTCCAGCATGCACACAATTCGGGTGGCAAAACCCATAGCGCGCGACAAATCCTGTTCGACCAGAACAATCGTAGTTCCCGCTTTGACGATCTGAAGCGAAGCGTAAACCAAATCGACTGCAGCTGGTGAGAGGCCCAGTGAAATTTCATCCAAAAGCAGAATCTCCGGATTACTCATCAATGCGCGGCCAATGGCCGTGGCTTGCTGCTCGCCCCCAGAAAGTGTGCCGGCCTTGGCGTGGCGACGTCTTAATAAGTTTGGAAAAGCTTCAAATACTTTTGCAATCGTCCAGTCGCCGTTGCGCCCTGCGATGCTCCCGAGGATGAGGTTTTCTTCCACACTCATGTCTTGGAACAATTTGCGTCCCTCAGGCACCAATGACAAACCCGCCTTCACACGTTGAAATGAGCGCAGCGGCGTGATTTCAGAACCGTTTACGACAATGCGCCCCGACGCTGGTTTGTGGGCACCAGCAATCGCCCGCAGCAGTGTGGATTTACCTGCACCATTTGCCCCCACCAATGCCAGAATTTCTGATTTGCCAATGCTGAGGTTTACATTCTTCACAGCCCGCAGTTGACCATGACGCACGTCCAGGTTTTCAAGAACAAGATGGGTCATTCTGGAGTCCGCCCCAAATAGGCTTCGACAACGACTTTATCCTTCATCACCATCGCAGGGGAGCCATCGGCAATAATTTTTCCATCCGCCATGCAAATCAGCCGCTTGGCGACTTGCAGCAAGACATGCACAATATGTTCAATCCACACGATGCTGATGCCACGGCTGTGCAGTTCTCGAATCGTATCGACAAGCTCGCTGGCTTCTGCATCTGTGAGGCCGCCCCCAATTTCATCCAGCAGTAAAATTTTTGGACGCGTTGCCAAGGCTCGGGCGAGTTCTAGTCGTTTGCGATCTAAGAGACCGATACCTTCAGCCTTGCGATTGGCGAGCGCCAACATTCCGCAAAGCTTCAAGGAGTCATAGGTCATGTCATAGGCAGCCTCACCGCTAAGTGCCGCTCCATGGGTGGCCGCAACATAAATATTTTCAAAAACCGTCATCCCTAAAAAGGGGAGGGGGATCTGATGGGTTTTTGACAGGCCGTTCAGGCAGCGTGATGCCGCAGACGTATGCGTAACATCTTCGCCCAACAGTTCGACTCTTCCGCCATTTGGCGCGTAAGTGCCGGAAAGCACATTCATCAATGTGGTCTTTCCGGCACCATTTGGTCCGACTATACCAATAGCCTCGCCATCACCCACAACAAAATCCACATGGTCTAAAACCGTAAGCGCCCCGAAGCGCTTACTGACCTGTTTTGCGATGAGAATAGAATTGGCCATTGGCAAAAAGCTTATCCAGCGTAGGGAAGAAGTGGCGCGTCGATTTTCACATTTGCATCGTTAGCGTTGTCGGTTATCACCAAGTCAAACATGTGTTTGCCATCCGCCGATTTTACCCACTGCGTGCCGACCAGCGGGCCATGAGCCACATTTGGGACGGGACCTTTGGTAAAGTCGACAATGCCACCGATGGTTGGCGTGTTCAGTGCACTCAAAGCCTTGGCCACATCTGCTTTGTTTTTAGGGTCAGCTGAAGCTTTCAAAGCTTCTGTACCAGCATCAAGCAAAGACAATGTTGCACCCAATGTTTGGGTCCATTGCTTGCCGCTTTCAGCTTCGTAACTATCAGTCAGTTCCGATGCCGAAATGCCTGTGAGTGCAGACTTGTATGGGAAAGACTTGTGCCAATAAGCAGCACTGGCGACGTTCGTGCTCAAAGCACCGAGTGCTTCCATATCCGAGGGGAACAAGCCGAATTTCGCCGGTTGCACGATCTTGATTTGCTTGTGCAAACCTTGTTGCGCAGCTTGGCGCCAGAAGGCAACAAAGTCTGGCGGAATCGGGAAGGTGTTGAAGATTTCAACGCCTTCTTTTTTGAACAACGCAATCTGTGACGAGTAGTCGGTGGTTCCCGTTTCGTAGGCACCTGGATCAACAATGGTATAGCCAGCCTCGGCTAACTTTGGCGCAAGCACCGCGCGGATTGCGTTGCCGTCAGCATCATTCGGATACATCACACCAACCTTTTTGTTGGTCGGAACAAGAGACCATTGCTTGATGTAGGTTTTGGCAAATTCATCAACACCAAAGCCAAAATGATAGGTCCACTTGAAGGGTGAAGGTTCACCTGGCTTAGCACCACGACCAAAATACCACGCCTCCCATGGCATTACGGTTGAGAGACAGGGAACGCCTGCGGCTTCGCATGCGTCGGCCACAGGATTGATTGTTTCTGGGGTTGAAATCGCAAACATCAAGTCAATGCCGCTGTTGGTGATCAGATCTTTGGCAAGCTGACCCGCACGCGAAGGATCAGATTGTGTGTCGCGATCAAGAATTTCAACTTCGTAGGTTTTGCCCCCAATCGTCAGGCCTTTTTCGAGCGCCTTGCGGGCGTGAGCCAATACGAAGCCATCCGTCTGACCAAAGCCGCCAAGAGGCCCGGTAATGGGACTGATAAAGCCAATCGTAATTTTGTCTGCAGCAAATGCTGGTGAGAAAGTGCCAGACAGCGGAAGTGCGGCAGCACCTGCACCAGCGAGCAATAGGTCGCGGCGATTTAGTTTTGTCATTTTTAGTCCTCCCATAATGCCTTCGTGTCGAAGGCGTTTGCTTTGTTAAAACGGTAATCCGGTATAATTCTCCGCAACCATGCTTTGTGCGGCATGTGATGTGGCGATATAATCAATTTCGCTTTCCTGAATGCGTTGTTCAAATTCAGTTTGCTGCGGAAAGCGGTGCAACAATGTCGTCATCCACCATGAAAAGCGAATGGCTTTCCACACGCGGGCAAGGGCTTTGTTTGAATAGGCATCAAGCAAGACATCTGATTTTTCGCCATAATGCTGCTTCAATGCTTCAGACAAGTAATGCACATCTGATACGGCTAGGTTCAGACCTTTGGCCCCCGTGGGCGGCACGATATGGGCAGCGTCTCCACAAAGAAACAGACTTCCCCACCGCATGGTTTCACACACAAAACTGCGAAGGGGTGCGATTGATTTTTCAATCGATGGCCCCGTGACCAGAGTTTCCGAAACCTCATTCGGCAGGCGGCGTCTTAACTCGTCCCAGAATGCAGCATCGCTCCAGTTTTCAATTTTGTCATCAAGCGGAACTTGGACATAATAGCGAGAAAGATTTAGGTTGCGCATGGAAGCCAAGGCAAAACCACGTGCGTGATTGGCATAGATGAGTTCGTGCGATGCTGGAGGCGTTTCAGACAGAACGCCAAGCCATCCAAACGGGTAAACCCGTTCAAACTCTTTGCGGTGATCGGCAGGAATGGTTTGGCGACTGACTCCGTGAAAGCCATCACATCCCGCAATGAAATCGCAATCGATGCGATTTTCTTTCCCATCTTTTACGTAAGTCACAAATGGCTTTGAAGTTGTCACGTCGTGAAGCATCACTTTACCCGCTTCCTCGACCAGAACTGTTCCCATGATATGTTGGGCTTCATAGAGATCTTTCGTTACTTCCGTTTGGCCATAAACCATAACGCGCTTGCCACAATTTTCGGTCAGGGCAACGCGGAATCGCTGATTTTGCGCGGCGAGAAAAAACCCTTCATGTGGATGACCTTCCCGGTCCATACGTGCACCGGCTCCGGCCTTGCGCAAGACGTCAACCGTGCCCGCTTCCAATACGCCAGCGCGGATGCGCTTCAAGACGTAGTCGCGTGTTTGACGTTCGATCACCACAGTGGCTATGCCCGACTGATTAAGCAACTGCGAGAGCAGCAATCCTGATGGTCCTCCGCCTATGATTGCGACTTGTGTCCTCATGTTCGCCCCATTGCTGTTATGGAGTGTAAGAGTTCACCAGAAATGCGCGTTGCGGCTGCGGCTGCCAAAATCATTTGCGGAAGCAACAACCATTCCAATGTCCAGGCAGCGCCGGAGCGCTCTTGTTCATGAACGAGCGCATGGTGCAGACCAGAGACCAGAGTTGCGTTGAACCTTGCCAGTGTCACCAGAGCTTCGGCCTGCACAGGATTCCTTTTATGATGCATTGCTGATGAAGTGCCCCCAGTCGAAAACTCAATTTCGGCCAGTTCATTTTGTGCCATCAAACAACAATCAGCACCCATCTTGCCGAGTGCGCCTGTGACGAGGCTGCACGTGTGGGCAAGCGCCACGATTGGTGCGCGGGTGGTGTGCCAGTTTTGCGGCATGGCTTCGAGGCCGAGGTGTTGAGCAATATCAGATTTGACGGCCTGGGCCTTATCGGCAAATTCACCCAGAACGCCAATCGGTCCGCCAAACTGCAATGGGAACCGACATGACCTTATCGAAGCCTGAGCGTCTTCAACTCCGCTTATCCACGATGCAAGTCGGTTTGCAACATTGAAAGGCAATGCCTGTTGCATCCGCGTACGTGCGATTAAGTTGTTGCCGCCAAATGATCGGTTGAGTGTCTCAAAATCCCCCAGAAGGGAAACCATGCGCGATGACAAAATCACAAAAGTTTTTTTGGCACGGATCATCAATGACGTATCAATGACATCCTGACTCGTTGATCCAAAATGCAAGTATTGATTGGAATGGGCTTTCAGTTGCGCAACAAGCCCAGGTACCGTCATGCCATCGCGTGCAACACCTTCAGCTAATTTTGCATGGTCGACAACGAATGACCTCAGCGAAGTCGAAATTTCAGTTGCTGCCTCTGTCGGAATGAAGCCTGACTTTGCTTCAGCAATGGCCAGCGCAACTTCAAATTCAAGCATTGCAGAAATGTCGGCTTCAACTGAAAACAAGGCCGCAATTTCTCTATCGCCCAAAAGTGGCGAGAGAAGTTGGCTTTGCTGCAGGGTGAATGACACAGTGTTTTCCTAGATATCAAAGAACACAGTTTCGCTTTCACCTTGCAGGTGAATATCGAACGTGTAGGTGTAGCCATTGCGGCTTGCCAGCAGCGTGTTTAGCCGTTCCTTGTGTTCTATCCTTTTCAAAATGGGATCATTTGAATTGTCTTCGTCAGTGAAGTACATGCGGGTGTTGAGGCCCAGATTGATGCCCCGCGCGACGATCCAGAATGTGATGTGCGGTGACTGTCTGACACCACTCGGGTGTGGAACCGAACCTGGCTTGATGGTTTCAAATTTGAAAAACCCCGTGTCCATATCGGTGGCGCACCGACCCCAGCCTTGGAAGTCCTCGGAATTATAGTGTCCGGTAGAGTCAGCCTGCCAAATTTCGATCAGCGCATCTTTCAACACCAACCCACCACCATCAAAAACACGGCCGGTGATGATGATACGTTCGCCTTTGGTTTTCTCGCTGACCATTTCGCGGCCAAGATCATGCGGATAGACACCGGTGATGCCACTGAAATTTGGCGTAAGCCCAATGTGAACATAGGGGCCAGCGGTTTGCGATGCTGATTCTTTCAGCTTCATGTCAATTGCCCTCCATCTTGTTTTCAAACAAAGTGGAACGACGACCGCGCAATGTAATATCAAACCGCCAAGCCCGCGCGTCCATGGGAATGGTGTTTTCGTGATCGTAAGTTGAGATCAAACGGCGCACCGCGTGCCTGTCGTGAATGGTCGCGACAATCGGGCAAAGATCAATCAGTGGATCGCCTTCAAAATACATCTGTGTGATCAGACGCTGGGCAAAGCCCGAGCCAAAAACAGA
>CAXTLE010000093.1:0-9922 GCA_964244855.1 uncultured Aestuariivirga sp.
CAAAGAGCGGTGGTGGGCCCGGAGGGACTCGAACCCCCAACCAGACGGTTATGAGCCGTCAGCTCTAACCATTGAGCTACAGGCCCACCGATAGCGCGGTTAGCGCGGTCGCTGGGTAGCGCATTCTGAAGCGCGATGCCAGTGGGCTATTGCAGATTGTCGATATCGGCCTGAACTACGGTGTAAGGCGCGGTCAATGTAATCACATCGCCGGGGGCAAGGCTTTGCCAAATCCCGTCGTTCACTGTTCCGTTGGCGGAATCACCCGTGGGGGCAGCGTCAGTCGCAAGTGTTTCGTTCAGCGGCACGGGGGCTGTACCAAATCCGTTGAAGCTCTCCGTAACACTAACGTTGTTCACTGCGACGTTGCCTGTATTGGTGATCTTGAATGTATAGTTGACGATGGTCCCTACCGAGACCGGACCCGCCGGACTTGCGGTTTTCACAATGGCAAGGGCTGGCAATGACTTAACGTTGGTGAAGGTGCAATTGATCGTGGACCCCGTGACCGTTGCTGCCGCATTCAGCCGCCAGGTTGATCCGCTCACCAGCGATATGGTGCCGCCTGCCCCCATGCCGGTGCATGTGGGGGGCGCGAGAACATAACCGGATGGCACAGTTTCGCTGATGTCTGTGGCAGTACCTGGGGCCGCCAGAATAAGCTGTGTGCCCGCTACGCCCACGCCGGACACCGTGGTGGTAATGGCTTGCGTGCTGCCGCCGTTGGTTGTCGCGAAATTGAAGGTGCCGACGCCACCAGTGCTGATTTTGGTGATGGTGAGTTTGGTGACGTTGTACTGGATAACGATTTCACCGTTGCCGCCTATTCCGTAGCACGAGCCTTGGCCGATGCCTGCGGTATAAAAACTGTTAGCGCTGCCGCCTGAAGTGGAAGTGCCGCTGCAAGCCGCACCGGCATAGAAGAAGTTGGTTCCAGCTGCGGTGGCGCCAGCGGTAACACCTGCACCTGTTGTGAAACTCGAACCGCCACCGCCGCCGCCATTTTGGGTTGCCGCGTTTTGGCATAATCCGCCGCCGCCGCCAAAATAACCACCGCCGCCGCCACCGCCACCTTCATTGCTGCTGGCACCGTTTGACGAACCTCCGTTACCACCCGTCAAGGCTGATCCAGCCAGAGGTGCGACCAGGCATGAGCTGTTACCTGTCGCCGCAGCGCCACCGGCAACTTGCGAACCGCCGCGACCGGATGCAGACGCAACGCCATCTTGTCCGCCTGTTGTGCCACCGCCGCCGCCAGCTCCCAAAGTTCCACCATCAGCACCGGGCGAAGCTCCACCGCCGCCGCCCGCGATGACAAGGGCTGTGGACTGACTGATGGTGGTGCTGGAAAATATCCCCGATGCACCGCCGCCGCTGCCGCCCCTACGGGTCGCATCTGTAGAGTTTCCGCCCGCACCACCATTGCCAAGAGTCGCCACTGTTGAATTGGGAATACCGCCCTGCCCTATGACCAGGCCCAGGGTTTGACCGGATGTGACTGCGATTGTGCCGGAGGCAAAACCACCACCAGCACCGCCGCCCTGCAATTGATAAAATGTGCTGTTGGCGCCACCGCCTGCCGCCCCCCAGATCCGCGCATCAATCGAAGTGACACCTGAAGGCACGACAATCGTTTGTACACCCCCGCTATAGGTGATGCGGTAGCACACGTTAAAACCGGATGTGGGGGTGCAGGCCACAGTTGCCGAAGCCGCAGGCAGCACTTGCGCCAAGAATACCGTCGCAACAACGACATAAAACGCAACCAGACGCGGGAGATTGCACAGACTGAACACACGACCTATGAACACCGACATGAACACTCACTCACACTAACGGGCTTCAGGGTGCGCAAACTGTGTTAATCGTTGGTAAAATTCATATCACTTTTAGTAGAAATATATTTAATGATACACTCAAAAATAGTATTTGATTGAGAGAAACATGGACAATATGACACCAGTTGCTGCCGTCGCGAAGCTCGCCGAACTCCACACTGCGGCTTGCCAGAGCCTCAAATCATCGCTCGACAAGTATCTCACAGATCGCATTATTCCCACGGACGAAGATCGCGGGCACTGGCATTACCCCGAATTGCGGGTGACTTATCGCGCCAATGGCTTGCAGCCGAATATCTCACGTGCCTATGCGAAGTTCCAGGGACCCGGCGTTTATTCCACCACGGTGACACATGCCGCGCACTTCTCGCGCTACCTCACAGAACAATTGACGCATCTGGTGCGCGACTATGGCGCGACGATTGAAGTGCGCATGTCGTCACAGGAAATTCCTTATCCTTATGTTCTGGATCGGGGTGATGATCTGGGTGCGGGCGGGGTTACAGCGGCAGAGCTTGGACTGTATTTTCCGGTGCCACACCTCGCACTTGTCGGCGATGAAGTTGTTGATGGCACCTGGGTCACAGCAACGGGTGAACCTTTGCCGCTGGCGCTGTTTGATGCGGTTCGCGTCGATTATTCCCTGAAGCGTTTGCAGCATTATACGGGTACACATTGGGGCCATACCCAGCCTTGGATTTTGCTCACAAACTATCATCGTTATGTGGACCAGTTTATCGGCTGGGCGCGGGCGCGGCTGAAGGAGGACGGCCAGTATGCCGCCCTGCATTTGCCGGGTGGTGGAGAAATCAAACGCGGCATGACCGACGCAGAAGCCGATGCTGTGATCGACGGGTCGTTGTGGCACCGTTTTCAGATGCCGGGCTATCACCTCTCGCGCAAAGACGGCAAAGGTGGCGTGACGCTGATCAACATCGGTGTCGGGCCATCCAATGCCAAAACCATAACCGATCATCTCGGCGTGTTGCGGCCGGATTGCTGGTTGATGATTGGTCATTGTGGCGGGCTTCGCCAATCCCAGCGCATTGGCGATTATGTGTTGGCACATGCTTATTTGCGACAGGACCGTATTCTGGATTCGCTGGTGCCACCGGATATTCCCATTCCGGCGCTGGCCGAAATCCAGTTGGCGCTGCAAGGCGCTGCCGGGGACGTGACAGGTGAAAAAGGTGAGGCGCTGAAAGAGCGTTTGCGCACAGGGACGGTGATGACGAACGATGACCGCAATTGGGAATTGCGCTGGACGCAGGAACGGAAGCGCATCAATCTCTCCCGCGCCATTGCTGTGGATATGGAGTCTGGCACTTTGGCGGCACAGGGTTATCGTTTGCGCGTGCCCTATGGCACGTTGTTGTGCGTGTCCGACAAGCCGTTACATGGCGAAATCAAGCTGCCAGGTGCGGCCAATGCGTTTTACGACCGAGCGGTTGGTGAGCATTTGCTGATCGGTCTTGCGGCCATTGACCGCTTGCGTGAAGACCGCGAGGGCTTGCACTCCCGGAAGCTGCGCAGCTTTGATGAACCGCCGTTCCGGTGATGCCATAATCTCGTCGTAAATTATTCCTATATGGTGGGGCAAGGAGAAATACATGTTCAAATCTGCCGTTGCCGCCGTTGCCCTGTTTGCCGCATTTGCGGTGTCGCCTGCCTTTGCTGAGGATGCAAAATTGGTTCGTTCAATCTCGATTTCCGGCCACGGCGAAGTGCGTGCCGTGCCTGATCTTGCCGTGGTTTCCATTGGCGTGACATCGCAGGGTGCAACGGCGCGTGAAGCGCTTGATATTAATACCAAAGCGATGAAAGCCTTGCTTGACACGCTGAAAACCGCAGGCATTGATGCGCGCGACATGGCAACGTCGAATTTCTCGGTGGGTCCACGCCTCGACTATGGCAACAACAATGGCCAAGCGCCAAAATTGGTGGGCTATGACGTCAACAATATGGTGACCGTAACGGTGCGAAAGATTGAAGATCTTGGCGGACTGCTGGATGTAGCGGTGACCACGGGATCAAACACAATCAACAGCGTTTCGTTCTCGGTATCAAAACCCGACGCCATGCTGGACGATGCGCGCAAGGCAGCGGTCGCCGATGCAAAACACAAGGCGGAAGTTTATGCAGCGGCGGGCGGTTTCAAGCTCGGCGATATCATCAGCCTGAGCGAAGGGGCAGCCTACCAGCCGCCTATCGCCTATATGGCAAAATCTGCCCGCTCCGAAAGTTCAAATGATGTGCCGATTGCGCAGGGTGAACAGTCACTGACAATTGACGTCAGCCTATCTTACGAAATCAAGTGACGTGGATTGCAGGGGCTGATCGTAATGATAAGCTCAGCCCATGCCGATTTGTGAAAGAGACCCTTGGCGGTACCAATATTTTGAAAAGGTCTTCTGTCCTCCGGACGTGAATATCCCGACGGACGATATCGACAGTTATGAATGGTACCCCAAGTTTCGCTGGGTCTATGAAAAAGTGAAGATTGCACGTTCACAAAACCTGACCTCGGGCTTGACGGGTGATGTGCCTGGGGATTTTCCGGTGTTTGCAAAACCGAACATCAACCTCAAGGGCATGGGGCTGAGCAGTGGTATCATTAAAAATCGCAAAGAGTTTGATCAACTCCCTTTCGGCCATATGTGGATGCCGCTTTTTAACGGCGAGCACATTTCCACAGACTGTGCCATCGTAAACGGTGAGGTGCAATGGACACGGCACGCGCTCGGATTTCCGTGGCACGAAGGCATGTTCGCGCATTGGGTAATAGAGACCGGGCAACGCATTGAAATGGAGTCATTTTTGTCAAGCTGGGTGAAGCACAACATGAAAGGCTACACTGGCATGATGAACTTCGAAACCATCGGCGGAAAAATCATCGAAACGCATTTGCGCTTTGCTGATCAGTGGTGTGATATATATGGGCCGCAGTGGTTTGAAGCGCTAGTGAAACTCTATGCCGATGGCGTTTGGAAACTTGACAATGCCAAGGCGGTTGTAGGTTATTCGATTCCTTTGTTCGCGCAGCATGGCGAGGTTCCCCCTTATCCTCCACAAGCCTTGCAGGCTGAAATTCGCGGCATGAAAGGCGTTTCGAGTTTGCAGATCACTTATCACGAATCCAAAACCGACGAAGCGCATCCCATGCCGCCAGGAGGCTTCAGGTTGGCGCTGGTGAACTGCATAGATTTCGAAGCTGGTTGCGCCGCACGTTTGCAACTGGCGCGGCATTACAACAACGTTGAAGTACTTTTGCCTTGAACCGGATAGCTGCTTTACCGCAGATTCAGCTGCAGTGGTGGCTCAAGTCCGTTTTTATTGAGTACAACCCGGATCAAATCCTGTTGTCGGTTTGTGTCGGTTTTTGCGAACAGGGATTTCAAATGTGACTTGATGGTGTTTTCACTGAGACCCAAATCATTCGACACAGATTTTACGCTGCCGCCGTCGATCATGAGTGACAAGACCCTGAGTTCAGCCATCGTCAGTCTATACCTGTCTCGCATGCCCGCACCAATCGGTGCAACCTTGGCCTTGGGCCAATCCACGACCACGATCACGCGCTCATCGTGCGTGGAAAGTGTTTTGCGATTTCTATCGAGGCGCTTGGCAAGCAAATGCACCTGCATGCCATTGTCGAGGCCGGATGGCAGGATAACGCCTTGGGCTGAGGGCTGCGCCATGTAGGCGCGAAACTCGGCTTCGGTTTTGGCATTGGCAAAACGCAATTTACCATTATCGATTTCCAGGCCTTGCAGCGTATCAACCAATATCGACGCTGCCATATTCACTTGCCTGACGTGGCCTTCCATATCCACCAGAATGACAGGGGTTGAAAGTGAATCGAGGGTTGCGAACAATTCTGACCTGTCGGTGGCAATGGTGTTCAACCGATCCGCAATCTGCAGGGCGCGACTTACGTGGGGTACCAGAAATGCGAGTTTGTCGTGATCGTCCTGACTGAAGAGTGGGCGATCACGTGTGCGACCAAAGGCAATGGTGTAAATGGCGTGGCTTTGGCGCATGAGAACCGAGCCAATGTAGTCATGATAGCCTTGGGGGTCACTCCATTCCTTAAAAAACCGGCCCTTTTCATATTCGGCCCGCCCGATTATTTCGATAGGATTGATTACCGTGCCTTCCGTTGCCACAGCCACAGCAATGACGAAAGGTGACAGGGTGGAATAGGTCTCGGCGAATTTCCGCAGATAAGTGGGGTCGGTGCCAAAGTTGCCATAGGAGAATGTGGCTTTTCGCGTCACAGGGTCACGCACGGAGAATACGGCGTTGTGGGCACCTAAAACGCGCGCAGCTTGCGACAGGGGCTGTTCCCAAGACATTTGACCAGCGGCGGCTTCATAAAAGCTCGCAACAACATCGTTCAATGCCAACAAGGACGGAGCAGACAGCATTCTTCCCCCGAAATACAATTTTTAAAGCTAGCGAAAGTTGAAAGTGGCTGCAACCGGCAAGTTTCAGGCTTGCTTTGCAGTTTTGCTTCATTGGTGCTAATCGCTGCGCATTCCGCCGTCGTTTCGCATTTTGTTGCAGTTGATGGCTTGTCCTTACTCCAATGAAAAGTACCTCAGCCCTTGGCCTTTCCTCAAACTGTCTCCACCCTGTCCCGCGCCCTGACGGAGCGTAAATATGAAGACCCAACACCGGTGCAACTTGCTGTGCTGGAAGAAAAAGCCGAGGGACGCGACCTTGTGGTTTCCGCACAGACAGGTTCAGGCAAGACCGTGGCCTATGCCTTGGCAATTGCGAAAACCTTGCTGGGCGATGCAGACCGTTTTCCGGTTGAAGCCAGTCCTGTTGCCCTGATCGTGGCACCTACACGCGAGCTTGCTATGCAGGTAGAACGTGAATTGATCTGGCTGTATTTTTACACGGGTGCGCGTATTCTCTCCTGCGTTGGTGGCATGGACCCGAAGCGTGAACGCCGCCAGTTGAACGACGGTGCACATATCATCGTTGGAACACCTGGCCGTCTGCGTGACCATTTGGAGCGCGGTGTACTCGACATCAAAAACCTGAAAGCTGTTGTGCTGGATGAAGCCGACGAAATGCTGGACTTGGGTTTCCGCGAAGATCTGGAATTCATTCTGGAGGCAACGCCGCAAGAACGGCGCACGCTCTTGTTCTCGGCAACCATGCCAAAGCCCATTGCACTTTTGGCCAAGCGCTATCAGAAAAATTCATTGCGCATCGAAACGCTTGGTGAAACACGTGCCCATGCCGATATTGAATATCGCGCCATGCGGGTTGCTCCCAATGAAATTGAACATGCCGTGGTGAATGTGCTGCGCTTTGTTGAATCGCAAAGCACCATCGTTTTCTGCAACACCCGCGAACATGTGAAGCACTTGCATGCCACCCTATCGGAACGGGGTTTTCAGGCAGTGAACCTGTCTGGTGAATTGAGCCAGAGTGAACGCAACCATGCCCTGCAAGCGTTGCGCGATGGTCGTGCCCGTGTCTGTGTCGCAACCGACGTTGCGGCACGCGGTATTGATTTGCCGAACCTTGGTTTGGTCATCCACGCCGATTTGCCGAATGATGCGGATACGTTACAGCATCGTTCGGGCCGCACCGGTCGCGCAGGAAAAAAAGGTGTGAGCGTTGTGCTGGTGCCGCTGTCGCGTAAGCGCAAGGCCGAAATGTTGCTTCATAACGCGGGTGTTTCACCGGTGTGGAGCGGTGTTCCACAGGCCGAGGATATCCGGAAACTTGACCAGCAGCGGATGATGAAAGATCCGATCTTGACGGCTCCCACATCCGAAGAAGATCTGGAAATGGCGCGGGCTGTTCTGGCATCGCGTTCGCCTGAAGACATTGCGGCAGCCTTGGTGCGGATTTATCGGGCGCGTTTGCCATCAGCTGAAGAGGTATTTGACCCAGGCCCTGGTCGTGATGGTGACAGCTTCAAGGCGTCAAAGAAATTTGACCGCGATTCAGGTCCACGTGAGTTCACCTGGTTCCGCATGGATATTGGTCGCAAGAACAATGCCGACCCCAAGTGGCTGCTGCCCATGATCTGCCGTCGTGGCAAAGTGACGAAGCCTGATATCGGTGCCATTCGCATTACTGACAACGAGACGCGCTTTGAGATTGCCAATGGTTCTGTCGCCAAGTTTGTGGCGGCGGCGAAGCATGAAACCGACGACGATGTGAAAATTGAGATGATGGCGGGTGCGCCCGCGACGTCATCGGAAAAGCGCGAATATAAGCCAAAATTTGACAAGCCAAAATTCGACAAGCCAAAATTTGGAAAACCAAAATTCGAAAAGCCAAAGTTTGAAAAACGCGAAGGTGGCGGAGCCTATGAAGATCGCCCGCCCTTCGTCGATCCCGACAAACCAAAGCGCGACAAGCCCTACAAGGCCAAGGGTGATTTCAAGAAAGACGGATTTAAGAAGCCAACTTACGCAGGTGGAGAACGTCCGAAGCCTGGCACGGTCGACTATGATGCCGCGTTGAAGAAAATGATCGAGACCGGCGAACCGACTCCAAGGGTGGAACGTCCGGAGTGGAAGAAACAAAAGCGGAAGTGATGTTCGATCAGACGAGCGGCTCAAACCGCCCGAATGTCCGGTTGTGATAGAGCAAGGGCGATACGGTTCCCGATATCGCCTGCTCGACACGGCCCATGAAAATCCGGTGCGTGCCCGCGTCGTGCCACGAATCCAGCGCGCAGATGAAGTAAGCCGAGGCGTTATTCAGCAGCGGCAAGCCATGGGCTGCATCATGCCACTGCCCCGCTTCGAATTCATATGCCTCACCGGCTTTGGGGCGACCGGCAAACACCCGCGCCACGTCTTCGTGACTGTCATCCAAGGCATTTACCGCGAAAACACCGTTGGCGGTTATTGCCTCAGCAATTTCGTTCTTGCGGTTAATACAAGCGAGCAACAGTGGCGGCTCAACCGATACGGACGACCACGCGCTGACAGTCAAGCCAAAGCGTCCTGCCACACCCATCGTCGTCACAACCGACACCCCCATGGCCGCCGACGCCATGGCGTTGACGAAGTCCTGGGCCGGAGCCGTGACCGGCGTATTCAGAGTTGCGGTTTTGATGTCCATGTTGCCCATATATGGTTGCAAGCCGCCCTTTACAGCCCCCATCGCGACAATCAAGTGGCAAGGCTGTGCAACATGGCCGCATTTCCGCCTGTGGATAGCGGTTATAACTCGATTCAACGCGTTCTGATTCGAACCTGCATTGCTAGACCAACCATCATGAACACAGTCACAGCCCTTCGCCCCATCGACGCCCCACCTGAGGACGCCTATCGCCAGCCGCCGCACAATCTTGAAGCGGAACAAGCGCTGCTGGGTGCCATCATGGTGAACAATGACGCGTGTGATCGCGTCACGACCTTCCTCACGGCCGAGCATTTCTTCGAGCCCGTGCACGCCCGTATCTATGAGTCTGCCTCCTCGCTTATTCGCATGGGCAAACTGGCAAACCCCGTCACATTGAAAGCATTTTTCGAGAACGATGCCACGCTGAAAGAAATTGGCGGTCCTGCTTATCTCGCCCGCCTTGCAGCATCCGCCACCACCATCATCAACGCCGAGGAATATGGCCGCACCATTCATGAGCTGGCACAACGCCGGAAGCTGATTGCAATTGGCACCGAGATTGTCAACGAATCCTA
Source organism: uncultured Aestuariivirga sp. (assembly GCA_964244855.1). Taxonomy (GTDB): domain Bacteria; phylum Pseudomonadota; class Alphaproteobacteria; order Rhizobiales; family Aestuariivirgaceae; genus Aestuariivirga. The sequence continues at coordinate 9,518 of CAXTLE010000093.1, forward strand.
CGACAGCGATGTTGAAAACTCGGCCAAGGCCATGATCGAGAAGGCCGAAACCACGCTCTATTCGCTGGCCGAAGTTGATAAATACGGCAAGGGTTTTCAAAATTTCGGTCGCGCCTTGACCGACGCCATCGACATGGCCGCCGCAGCATTCCAGCGCGATGGCAATCTCTCCGGTATATCAACTGGCCTTCGCGATCTCGACGAAAAGCTCGGCGGCTTGCAGGCATCGGACTTGTTGATCCTTGCAGGCCGTCCTGCCATGGGCAAAACCGCGCTTGCCACCAACATCGCGTACAATGTGGCAAAAGCCTATGACGCCGAATATCAAACCGATGGTTCGCTGAAAGTCTTGAACGGCGGCGTTGTCGCCTTCTTCTCGCTCGAAATGTCGTCGGAACAATTGGC
>CAXTLE010000094.1:0-9904 GCA_964244855.1 uncultured Aestuariivirga sp.
TGGGCGAGGCCGGACGCAAGTACTTTGCGTTCCTGATGGTGCAGGTCGCCTTTGGTGATGAGCAACAGGCGGTGCTGGCCGTGCAGGGCTTTCAGCGTGTCTTCGACATGCGGCAGCAATTCGATATCGTGGTCGAGCATGTCGCGGCCCATGCTGATGAGTTTGCTGATGGTTGCTGCATCCACTGCACCGTCCGAAATCGCGATTGCGGTTTCAATCATTGAGAGGGTGAAGCTTTTGATGCCGAAGCCGTAGAGTTTGATATTGTTTTTCTCGGCGGTGTTCAGTTGTTCCCGCGCCTCCAGTGCTGGCATGTAGTTCGAAAACATTTCACCAAATTGAAGCTGCGCGGCATCAAAGTGAATGAGATTATGCCAAAGTGTGTCGTCGGCATCGAAGGCGACAAGGTCCAGTCCGCTCACAGCCTCGCCTCTATCGCATCCCAAATCATGGCAGCGATATCGTTGCCGCCGAAACGTTTCACTTGGCGAATGCCCGTCGGTGAGGTGACGTTGATCTCGGTCATGTAGTCGCCGATCACATCAATGCCCGTGAAAATCAATCCGCGCTTTTTAAGGTCCGGCCCCAAGGCTTCGCAGATTTCTTCTTCGCGCTTGGTCAACACTGTTGGTGTGGCCTCACCGCCTGCATGCATGTTGGAGCGGTGATCCGTGGATGCGGGCACGCGGTTGATGGCACCTGCCACTTTGCCATCGACGAGAATGATGCGCTTGTCGCCTTGGCGCACTTCCGGAAGATAGCGCTGGGCAATGAAGGGTTCGGGGTAGAGCTGTTGGAACATTTCCATCAAGGAACCAAAATTCATGTCGTCTCGCGAGGTTTTGTAAATGCCTGCTCCGCCATTGCCATAGAGGGGCTTTAAAATGATGTCGTTGTGCTCACGGCGAAAAGCATCAATTTCACCGACATCGCGGGTGATCAAGGTTTCCGGCATGAAGTCCGGGAAATCCAGCAGATAAAGTTTTTCAGGCTGGTTGCGCACTTCCGTCGGATTGTTGACGACCAGGGTTTTCGGATGAATGCGATCGAGCAAATGCGTGGCGGTGATGTAGCCCATGTCAAAAGGTGGGTCTTGCCGCATCAACACCACGTGTTGTGATGCGAGATCAATTTTCTCTGGTGCAGAGGCTGTGAAGTGATTGCCCTTCTCATCACGCACTGCAACATGTTCGCCGTATGCTTTCAGAACGCCACCCTGCAAGGCCAATGTTTTAACATGATAATGGAAAAGCGAATGTCCACGGCGCTGCGCTTCCAGCATCATGGCGAAGGTGGAATCGCCTGTGATGTCAATTGAAGAGATCGGATCCATCTGGACTGCAACATAGAGTTTCATGGTTCAGGCGTTCCCGTCAAATGCATTCTTGATGTGTGTGGGCCAGAGGTAAGCAGGGACGGCAATAATGTCAAACCGTTGAAAGCCCATCGCGGCTTTGGCGTCGCGCGTGGCATAGGTGGCAGCGGCTGATGCGATGCGGCGGGATTGGGAAGGCGTAACCGCGAACAGGCTTTGATCGACGGTGGCACGGGCTTTGACTTCGATGAAAATAGTGGTGTCTCCCTTCCGCATGATCAGGTCGACTTCGCCCATTGGGGTTTTGAAGCGTTGCGCCAAGAGGCGATAACCCTTCAAGCGCAAAAACCAGAGCGCGATCAATTCGGCGCGGTGGCCATGATCATGCGCTTGCTGGCGCGAACGCTTCACGCTCTTCCCTTCAATGCGAGGATGCGGGCATAAATATCATCTCGTGGCAGTCCGAGTTTTTTTGACACGAGGGAAGCGGCTTTCCCTGATGTGTGATCGAGCAATGCGGCTTCGATGGCTTTGGTTATGTCGTCTTCCGTCAGCGCTTCGGGGGACTTGTCCTGCGCGCCGATGATGATGACGAATTCGCCTTTGATGGAGGGTTTGGCAGCGAGCACGCTGGCGATTGATTGGGCCGAACCCCGGATGGTTTCCTCGTGCATTTTGGTTATTTCGCGAGACACTGACAGTGGGCGTTCCCCCATGACGTTTTGAATGTCAGCGAGGGCTTCGAGAATGCGATGCGGGGATTCGTAGAGCGCTACGGTTTCGGAGCGGTCGTCAATATTGGCGAGAACTTTCAGGCGTTCGTTTTTTTTCTGCGGCAGAAATCCCAGGAAGGTGAAGCGGTCAGTTGGAAGGCCGGAGAGTTGCAATGCCGGTAACAAGGCTGAGGCACCGGGCAGGGCTTCAACTTTCAGGCCAGCGGCCACGCAATCCCGCACCAGCGGAAAACCGGGATCAGAAATCAGCGGGGTTCCTGCATCGCTGACGAGGGTGATGATTTGGCCTTGCTGAATGGCTGCGATGATGGATGCGCCAGCGCCGTCGCTGTTATGGTCGTGATAGGGCTTCAATTTGTTTTTGATGCCGAAGCGCTCGAGCAGCCGGGGCGTAACGCGCGTGTCTTCGCAGTAGATCACATCAGCCATGGCCAGTGCATTGAGGCTGCGGAGTGTCATGTCACCGAGATTTCCGATTGGGGTAGAGACGAGATAGAGGCCTGCTTCCAATGAGGTTGCAAGGATGGGCTGGGCACCAATGTGGTAAGTTTTTTCGCTCATGACCAGCAGCTTAAATCAATCTGCGAGTTCGGCAATCACCGCGTTGAGCAGGCGGCGACCGGAAGGCGTGGCGGCCAGTCTTGAGTTTCCGCGCATTTCAACAAAACCCAAATCGGCCATGGCGGTGATCTTGTCTTGTGACATGGGTTTTCCGGCCAGCATTTCGTAGCGCGTGAGATCGATGCCCTCGTCAATGCGCAGTCCCATCAACAGCATCTCGCGGGCCTGTGCTGCCGGATTTGTGATTTCATCCTGGATCAAGCCGTGTCCTTGTGTCTGCACCAGTTTGCGCCAGGTTTCCGGATGTTTTTCAGTCGCCGTTGCATAGGTGATGTTGCCGTCGACGAGGCGCCCATGCGCGCCCGGCCCAACGCCCACGTATTCGCCATAGCGCCAGTAGAGCAGATTGTGCTGGCTCTGATGGCCGGATTTTGCGTGGTTGGAAATTTCGTAACAGGGCAGGCCTGCTTTTTCCGTCAATTCTTGCGTGAGGTCATAAAGATCGGCTGAAAGATCATCGCCGGGAATGGTGAGTTTACCTGCGGCATAAAGATCGGCATAGCGCGTTTCAGGTTCGATGGTGAGTTGGTAGAGCGACATGTGGCCTTGCTGTTCACTTAAGGCACGCGTGAGTTCGGCACGCCAGTTTTGCAGTGTCTGATGCGGCCTTGCGTAGATCATGTCGAAGGATACACGGGGAAAAATTTGTGCGGCGAGTTTGAAGGCGGCCAAGGCTTCCTCAGGCGTGTGCTGGCGGCCAAGCACTTTCAAGTCGGCTTCATCAAGTGCTTGCACGCCAACGGAGACGCGGTTCACGCCTGCCACGCGGTAGCCACGGAAGTTTTCGGCTTCAACACTGGTGGGATTGGCCTCCAATGTGACTTCGGCACCGGGGGCTACAGGCCAGAGGGCGGCGATCCCATCCAGAACTTGCGCCACGGCTTTTGGCGGCATGAGGGAGGGTGTGCCGCCACCGAAGAAAATACTCGACACTGTGCGGCCCGGCGTTCGCGGGGCCATGTATTTGAGTTCGGCCATCAGCGCATCGGCAAAGCTGTTACTATCAATGGCTTCATGACGGACGTGGCTGTTGAAATCGCAATAGGGGCACTTGGCCTTGCAGAAGGGCCAATGGACGTAGATGCCGAAGGGGTTCAAAACAGATCTTTCAACATGAGTTCCAAAGCCCGCGCCCGATGTGAGATTTTGTTTTTTTCTTCGTGGGTCATTTGCGCGAAGGATACCGTTGCACCGTCGGGCACGAACACCGGATCATAGCCGTGACCAAATGCGCCAACAGGTGGCCAAGTCAAATGGCCGGGAGCGGTTCCGACATAGACACGCTCTTCGCCATCGGGCCAGAGCACGAGAAGTGTGCAGTTGAATGAAGCTGAGCGTTGCAGAGGTGTGACCGCCCCCGCCGCTTGCAGTTTTTCCTCAACCGTGCGCATGGCCATCATCCAGTCGCGCGAGGGGCCCGCCCAGTCGGCGGTGTAGACGCCGGGGTCGCCGTTCAGGGCGTCGACACAGAGGCCTGAATCATCGGCCAGCGCGATGATGCCTGTGGCGTCCATTGCGGATTTGGCCTTGATGCGGGCGTTGCCGACGAAGCTGTTTTCGGTCTCCTCAGGTTCGGCCAGATTCAGTTCTCCTGCACTCACCACCTCAACGCCCAGTGGCCCCAGGAGTTCGCGGAACTCCTCAAGCTTGCCCTTGTTGTGGGTGGCGATCAGGATTTTCTGGCCGCGCAGTGAGCGTGTCATGCAACGGCTGCTTTCTGCATGCGCACAAGATCGGCGATGCCGGATTTTGCCAGCGCCAAAAGCTCAAACAGTTGGGCTTCGCTGAAGGGTGCGCCTTCTGCCGTGCCCTGGATTTCAACGATACCGCCGGAGCCTGTCATGACGAAGTTGGCGTCGGTCTGCGCGGCGGAGTCTTCGGGGTAATCGAGATCAGAGACCGCCACATCCTTGTAGATGCCGCAGGACAGGGCTGCGACGTTGTCCTTCAAGGGCCAGGTCTTGAACATGCCCCGCGCTTCCATGCCCTTGAGGCAATCATAAAGGGCTACCCAGGCTCCGGTAATGGATGCTGTTCGGGTGCCGCCGTCGGCTTGCAGCACGTCGCAGTCCAGGGTGATCTGGCGTTCGCCCAAGGCGGTCAAGTCCACCACGGCGCGGAGAGAGCGGCCGATAAGGCGCTGGATTTCCTGTGTGCGTCCTGATTGTTTGCCGTGGGCGGCTTCACGCCGCATGCGTTCATGGGTGGCTCTGGGCAACATGCCATATTCCGCCGTGACCCAGCCCTGGCCCTTGCCCTTCAACCAAGGCGGTACTTTTTCGTCGAGCGAAGCGGTCACAAGCACATGGGTATCGCCAAATTTCACAAGGCAGGAGCCTTCGGCGTGTTTGGTGAAGCCGCGGGTAAACGAGATATCGCGGAGCTGGTTCGGTTGACGGCCTGATGGGCGCATGGGTAGTTCCTTTGTTGCTCGGGGGCTTCTAGAACAACTTCGCTTGTAAAGGAAAGCACTGAGACCCTATCTTGTGGCGATGACGATGCAAAAACCCACTGAGACCTCAACCAGCTTGCTCACCTCCATGGACCAGCGGGCGCGGGATGTGTTCAAGCACCTTGTTGATACTTATCTTGAAACGGGTGAGCCTGTGGGGTCGCGCACCATTTCGAAAGGTCTGCCCGCAACGTTGTCTCCGGCCTCTATCCGGAATGTGATGATGGATCTGGAAGAGGCTGGGCTTATTGCTTCGCCGCATGCTTCTGCGGGACGCATTCCCACTGATATTGGTCTCCGGTTTTTTGTCGATGCGCTTTTGCAGGTGGGATCGATCACATCTGACGAACGCGCCCGAATCGACGCACAGGTGAAAGCCTCCAATCGCCAGCGCAAGGTTGAGGATGTTTTGGGGGATGCGACTTCGCTGCTCTCAGGCTTGTCGCAACATGCGGGGATTGTTCTGACGCCGAAGCTGAATGCACGTTTGAAGCATATGGAATTCGTCAACTTGTCTGCGGGCCGGGCGCTGGTCATTCTGGTGACGGAAGATGGCAATGTCGAGAATCGCGTGATCGACGTGCCCTCGGGTTTGCCTGCTTCGGTTTTCATGCGGGCCACAAATTATTTATCGGCCAAGGCTGAGGGCAAGACTTTGGCTGAAGTACAAAGTTTTGTGGCGAGGGAAGTTCAGAATTTGCGTCGGGAACTGGATGATGTTTCGGCGCGGCTGGTACAAGGGGGCCTTGCAGTCTGGTCTGGTGAAAATAATCCGGATGACAAATCGCTGATTGTGCGGGGGCAGGCCAATCTACTGGAAGACACCAAGGCTGTTGCCGATCTCGAACGTATCCGCCGTTTGTTTGAGGACATCGAGAGCAAGAAAGAGCTGGCGGGGCTTTTGGGCTCCGCTGAACAGGCTGAAGGGGTCCGGATTTTCATTGGGGCGGAAAGCCGGATGTTCTCACTCTCAGGCTCGTCGCTGATCGCGGCCCCGTTCCGCAACGAGGCGGACCAGATTGTTGGTGTGCTTGGCATCATCGGGCCCACTCGGCTCAACTATGCCCGCATCATTCCCATGGTGGATTATACGGCAAAAGTGGTGGGCAAGCTTCTGTCTTGATTTTTGGCCGCCCACAGACGATATGCAGCCCAGACAACCCACAGACATTCCGGATAGAACAATGAGCGATACGCCTGAAAACGAAAACGTCAATCTCGAAGCCATGAGTCTGGAAAAAATGGCCGATGAGCTATTGGCTGAGAACGAGCTTGATCCAATTGAGCAGGAAGTTGTTTCCCTGCGCGAAGAGGTCGCCGCGTCAAAAGACCGTTTGCTGCGCTTTGCTGCTGAGGCCGAAAATACCAAGAAGCGGCTGGAGCGCGAGAAGGCTGAGGCCACTTTGTATGCAGCGTCGAATTTCGCCAAGGATTTGCTGGGTGTGGCAGACACCTTGTCTCGCACGCTTGCTGCGGTACCTGCCGAAGAGCGGGACATCATTGATGATATCATGAAAAAGTTTTTGATCGGCATTGAAATGACCGAGCGGGAACTGCTCAATGTGTTCCAGCGTCACAATCTGCGCAAGATGGAAACCATCGGGCAAAAATTTGACCCCAATTTCCATCAGGCCCTGTTCGAAGTGCCTACTTCTGAAAAGCCGCCGGGCACGGTGATGCAGGAAATCCAGTCCGGCTATGTGGTGGGCGAGCGCTGCCTGCGCCCAGCGCTGGTGGGTGTGGCAAAAGCCGAGTAATTGAGGCTTTCTCAAGGCAGGAAAATAATGCTTGACAGCGCGCGGTGGATCGGGTAGATTCTGAGACAATCCAGTGGTGGGTCGAGATTTCCGCCTTCCAACAACAGTCTTGAGCCGATCATGAAGACGACGTTGGGGGCCTGTTTTCAAGTCCGAATATCTGGGTTATTCAATAATAACCTGATCTGAGGAGCACGCCATGACCGATAAGGTTCTGACGGGCGGATGCCTGTGTGGGCACATCCGTTTTGAAGCGCAGGGACATCCTGCAAAGCCCCATACCTGTTCATGCCGCATGTGCCAGCGCCATTCCGGTGGATTGACGCTGACCTGGGTTGAATATGCGAAAGACAAGGTGACGTGGACAGGTCCTGGCGGCATGCCTTTTTCCTATCGTTCATCCGCGTATTCTTCCCGCGCGTTTTGTTCGAAGTGTGGATCAACGTTGGGCGCACTGGATGACGCACCTGTCGTAGCGCTGACCACCGGCAGCTTTGACAAGCCGCATCTGTTGCCGCTGAAACCGGTCACTCATTCCTACAAAGGCGGGCGGCCGCGGTGGTGGCACGTCGAAGTCAACGGCTGATCGGTTTTCTAGGGTTGCGGTTTGCCCAAGGCATTGCCGAGGATTGCCGCGGCTCCTTCGAAGCCTGATCCGTTCACAACGGTGTTTGGAACAAGCTTCCCCAGCATGGTCACCATTTGTGGCTGGCGTTCAAGCGTGGCCAAGATTTTTTCAAGCGCTTGCAACATGGCAACGCGATCTTGTCCTAAAACACCGGCTTGCGCCATCTGGCCCTTGGCAATTTCTTCCAAGTACTGCCGTTCAGCCCGGCCCAGAGCAGCACGTTCTTGCTCGCGTTGGTTCGCCACTTGCACAGCGATTTGCGACTCGACAAGGCGTGGCTGTTCGTTGGCAGTTGAACGGGCTTGCTCTGTTTCGATGCGTTGTTTTTGCGCTTCGGTTTCACGCTTGTAAGCTTCGCCCAATTGATCGGCCAATTGCTGACGCAGCCGTGCAATCAGGATTTCAGGCGGAATCGCTGGTTCGCCCAACCGGATTTCCTTGATCTCGACGCCGGCCTTGCGGGCTTCAAGTTTGATCTGGTCTTCGATGGTGTCTTCAATGGCGTTACGGTTTTCGATGAGGTCCAACACGCGCGTCGGGCGGATGTCGTAACCCGCCGTCAAATCGCCGGGCTTTTTTGGAATGCGAATGCTGGAGCCCGCCACATTGCGTACGATGGAGCGGATGAGTGGTGTGAGAATCCGGTGTTCGATCTCTTGTATGCCGCCAACGGAACCGGCAACGATAGGTGCATTCTCTGGTGAGATTTGGGCGACCACGCGCAGTTCCTGCGGAATGTCCCAGCCCTCAACTTTGACAAATACGGCGCGGTCAACGGCGGTTGCGGGCACAGGTTCTTCGACAGTGCGCTCGGTCTGTTTCAGGTTGCCCTGCTGATCAATTGACAGATCAATGATACGGCGGCGATAGCCACCCTTGTACTCCCAGGTTTGCACGCGGGTATCGACAAGCGTCACATCATAGGCTTGACGGTTGAGGTAATAGGCACCAGGCAAAAGCGGCTCTTTCCATAAACCGATACAGCCCTTCGGCACCAGCGGCACCGACAGCGCATCGGCATCATGTTGTGCTGCCGACACGCGCACGGTTTCTTCCTTGCAGTTCAGGCCCGGTGTTGAGACGTTGGATTTCACCACGCCGACTTGACCTGTTGGGATCACGGTGGCAGCGGTTGCATCGCTGGTTTTCACGTCGAACAAATAGCGGTTCAAGCGATAGGCGCCGGGCTTCAGCACGGTTTCCTGGGGGCCGCGATAACCACCTGTGGTCAAGAAGGTTTCAGCATTGAACATGGATTGGAGTTTGTCATCGGCAATTACTGGCGCCATGAACATGCCGTCTGGCATGGGCTGGCCATCAAGCGTGGTGACTTGACCGTAAAAGCCTTCAGGAATTTGCACGAGATCGAAGGGCTCAACATCGTAAAGCACATTCAGCAGCGGCCTGAAATGAAAGCCGGGGCCCAAGACTTCGGCTTGTGGGCCTTTTTCACCAGGAAGGGCGATGATGTGGCCGGGGGGCAAATCTGTTGCCAGGTAAATGCGCTTGAGGTGGCCCACCTTGTCAGAGCCTACGAGAACAAAAGACGTGGAAGCGAGAAAGGCGAGGCCCGCCAGCAGCATGACAATTCCGCCCACGGGACCGCTTAGCAGCGAGAAGGCAGCCGCTTTGGGGTTAGAGGTGTCAACGACAGCACGGCGACGAAGGAATGCCTGCAAGCCCAACAATATCAGAACAAAGCCAATGACAACGCTGAACATGGTGATCGCACTCCCCGAATCAATTGCGGTGAAAGTCTATCACGTTCGGCGGCCCGGGCGTTTCAAACCCGCGCAGCCGAGAATTTTTATATGTGTCAGCAGAATGTCAGCGCGCTGCCTTTGTCGCCTTGCCCCACCAGACCAGATCTTTCAGCATCAGAAGGGCCGATGGCTTGATCACATCGATGATGGTGTCAAAGGGTTGCTTGCCCATGCCGGGGTGCACCTTCACAAATTCTCCGCCTGCAATGTGAACAGAGTTCCGGGTGCTGACCATCTGCAATTCAGAGGCAATGCCACGGGCGTGTTCAACGGCGCGGGCGGCACCCATCATGCCGTAACCGACAAAGCCTACGGGCTTGTGGCCCCATTCGACGGAACACTGGTCAAAGGCGTTTTTCAGCGAGGCGGGAACCGAGTGATTGTATTCGGGGGTTACGATAATGTAGCCATCAAAGGTGCCGACCTTCTTCTGCCAGGCCACGGCGTGTGGATCAGAACTTGGCATCCAGGCGTTGGAGGCCATTTCGTTGAACATCGGGAGATTGAATGTTTTGAGATCAACCAGTTCAGCGTCAATGTCCGGGTCGGCCTTGGCGAGATCGTAGATCCACTGGGCGGGGACGGGCCCAAAGCGGGAATCGCGGGTTGCGCCGATGATGATGGCGATTTTCAG
>CAXTLE010000095.1:0-9780 GCA_964244855.1 uncultured Aestuariivirga sp.
TGACGTCATGCTGGTGCTGCTCATCGTGTTCATGGTGGCAGCCCCCTTGATGACGGTGAGTGTGCCCGTCGATTTGCCAAAAGCCAATGCCAAGGCCTCATCTGCTCCGGTGGAACCTACTTACATCACCGTCCAGGCCGACAAGACGGTGTACCTCGGCGAAGTCAAAATGACCTTTGCCGAATTGCTGCCGAAACTTGAGGCGTCGGCCAAAGACGGCAAGAACGAAAACCTGATGGTACGGGCGGATTCGGCGCTGACCTATGGCAACATCATGGAAGTGTTGGGCATGTTGAACGGCGCTGGCTACACCAAGGTTGGGCTTGCCACATTGCCGCTTGAAAAGCCTGTTACGCCCTAGAGCAATGAAGAAGAGCGCCCTTGCTTCCGTATCCTGTCACGCCCTCATCCTGCTGGTGGCGCTGTTTGGCATACCCGCAACCAAACCTTTTGAAATCCAGCCCGTGGAAGCCATCCAGGTCGATATCTCCAACATCACCGACAACACCAAGGTGAAGGCGCAAACCAAGTCGGACGAAAAACCCGTCGACAAGCCAAAGCCCAAGGTGTCGAAGTCTGAAGAAAAGGCAAAGCCTGTTGAGAAGGTGACAGAAGAAAAAAAGGTCGCAGCGAAAGAGCCAGCCAAGGTTGAACCACCGCCGCCGGAGCCTGAGAAAAAAGTCGAGCCACCAAAGCCTGTTGAAGAGAAAAAAGTCGAGGACAAGCCTGTCGATCCTGATCCTTTGCAGCAAATGCTGGAGGCTGAAGACGCGCAATTGAAACAGGCTGACGAGCAAAAGAAAAAAGACGAAGAGAAAAAGAAGAAGGCCGAAGCCAAGAAGCAAAAAGCTGAAGAAGAGAAAAAGAAGCAGGAAGTAGCTGACGCAAAAGCCAAGGCCGATGCGAAAAAGAAAGCTGACGCCGAAAAAAAGCTCGCTTCGAAACTTGACGTCGCGCAGCTTGATGATTTGTTGAACAAGGAAAACACCGAAGCCTCTGCCCCTGTGGAAAAAAAGGATGAGGCGGGCACGCCAGAAAAGGCGACGAAGGATATTCAGGGTGCGGACGAAGCCATGTCGGCGACCATCATTGATGCCATGCGGCAGAAGCTGGCGGAATGCTGGTCCATTCCGCCATCGGTACGTGAGAGCAAGGACGTCGTGACCTTGCAATGGAAGATGAGCAAGGAAGGTCGTGTTGTGGGCCAACCTGTCGTGATTGGGGGCAGCGGCGGAATTGCCGCCCAGCAAGCGGCAATTTCAGCAGTAAAGGCGTGCGAGCCCTATGATTGGCTGCCGCCAGAAGGTTATCATTTGTGGCGTGAGTTTGAATGGAACTTCGAGCCACGCTAAAAGAAATTTGAAGGATGTGATGGAATGACGATGTTGAACCGATTTGTGGCTCCAATCTTGGCGGTGCTGGTATTTTTAACCTACGTGGGCCTTGCCCATGCGCAGCTCAAAGGCAGCAACCAGGATGGCCGCATTGACCCGATCCCGCTTGCCATTGCGCCCTTTCTCTCCGGCGGTGCAGACGAAGCCGCAGCAACTGTTTCGGGTGTCATCGCCAACAATCTTGGCCGCACTGGATATTTCGAACCAATATCACCTGACACTTACCCAGAGCAGATCAGCAACCTCGACGCTGAACCCGCTTTTGACGCATGGCGCGGCATCAAGGCGCGAGCCCTTGTAACGGGAATGGTTGCCAACGAGGGCGGCAAGATTCGTGTCACCTTCAAATTGTTCGATATCAACTCCGGCCAATTGCTGGCCAGCCAAAGTCTTGCAGCATCGCCCAAACTCGCGCGCCGCTTGGCGCATCGCGTGTCAGATCAAATCTACAAAGCCCTGACGGGCTTTGACGGATACTTCGATACACGCGTCGTATTTATTGACGAAAGCGGTACCAAACAAAAGCGCGTGAAGAAACTTGCGATCATGGATCAGGATGGTTTCAATCCGCACACGTTACCCATCAGCGGTGACCTGTTGTTGACGCCACGCTTTTCGCCAACATCGAACGAAGTGACCTACATGTCCTTCGGCACGGGCGTGCCTCGCGTTTACGTCTATAACATCGACACCAACCAAAAAGAAATCGTCGGCGATTTCCCGACAATGAGTTTCGCTCCGCGCTATGCGCCAGACGGCAACAAGGTTATCATGTCGCTGCAAAGTGAGGATGGCGAGAATTCCAATATTTTCGAAATGAATTTGCAATCACGCCAAACCCGGCAGGTGACTAACGTTGCAGCGATCAATACAGCACCATCATATTCACCGGATGGCAGCCAGATTGTGTTTGAATCTGACCGTGGCGGCACCCAGCAAATTTATTTGATGGATTCGGCCGGCGGCGGACAAAACCGCATCAGCTTCGGCAAGGGCCGCTATTCAACACCCGTCTGGTCGCCCGACGGCAAGTGGATCGCCTTCACCAAATCTGCCGGCGGGAAATTCGCCATCGGCGTCATGAAGCCCGACGGTTCCGGCGAACGCATCCTCACCGAAGGCTTTCACAACGAAGGTCCAACCTGGGCCCCAAACTCACGCGTCATCATGTTCTTTCGTGAAACCGGTGGTGAGAACGGTGGGGCGCATTTGTTCTCGGTGGACGTGACGGGGTATAACGAGCAACCCGTGACAACACCGGGCTTTGCAAGTGACCCAGCCTGGTCGCCAAGGTTGAATTAAATTCTATTGACTTCGTTTGGTCCATATTTATATGTAATGTACAAATATGGACTCAATCATGCAAATTCACGTTGCCACTCCACTTGAACGTAAAAATATTGAAGTCTTGGAGCCGGACGCATTGCGCGATCCAAAACTGCGTGATGCCCTCTCGGCGTCGGCAGTGCGGTTGTTTTTGAAGCTTGCTGATCAGTGGCAACTAAGTGTCGATCAGCGCCGCGTCTTGCTGGGCGACGTTTCCCGCCAAACCTATCACAATTGGCAAAATGGCAAGATCGGGCCATTAAGCCGCGACCAGCTTGAGCGGGTGTCACTGTTGTTGGGAATTCACAAGGGCCTGAAGCTGCTGTTCGCCGAAGATGCGGGGAGCATGCGCTGGTTCAAAAGCCCCAATCTTGATGAGCACTTTGCAGGAAGGTCTCCGCTGGACCGTGCCCTGTTGGGCAGCGTCAATGATCTATTCGCGGTGCGCCGCTATATTGATGCCTGGCGCGGGATGAAATGACGGCACTGGTCCGGTTGCATATCCACCAGAAAACCCACCGCTTGATCGCCAGCAGATTTCCCACAATCGGTGTATTTGACGATCTGACCAATGACCCTCTGGAATTGCGCGCCGCGTTCTTGCTGGAGTCGCTCACCAATGACCGTCTGGCCGCAAAACGACTTGGGATGTTGCCAGACAGCGAAATCATAACCGGCCCGTCAGGTTCAGGTGCCAGCATGGTCATGGCCGCCTTTCTCCATGCAGATGCGAGCGGCGGCCGCTTTACCGACGGGCGACTGGGTGCTTGGTATGCCAGCTTCGAACTGGAATCCGCCATTGCGGAAACGATTTATCACAACACCAGGCGGCTGCAATTGTCGCAAGCAGGCTTTCCCAATCGCATACAAATGCGGGAGTTGGTGGCGACGATTGATTGTGAACTGGTGGATGTTCGCGCGGGCAGGAGCGAACTTTATCATGAGACAAATTATTCAGTTTCGCAAAGCTTCGCCGCTGAGCTTCGCTATCGCCAATCTGGAAATCCCGAAAATGGCATTTTGTTCGACAGCGTGCGGCGGAAGTCCGGAACCAATATTTGCATCTTCTGGCCCTCTAAAGTGCCACTGCCAATCGTGCAGGCTGGACATTATGAATATCTGTGGAATGGTCGGGGTGAGGTGACGGTGGTGAAGTTGACGGGAGTAGTCGTGTAATTCAATCGGGTGAGACGAAAGATGTGGCAATTGCAACACATCTTCAGCTTTTCTTAACCATCTTCCCCAACCCGATCTTAATTTCAACACGGCAAAGGAACAGTGAACGGCGGGGATACAATTCTCTGTAATTGTTTTGAGCGGGGCCGGGGGGCTTTGCTTTTTCTAAGGTGGATTTTTCAGATGATGAACACGCAGACGTCCGGATTTAAACTGGTAGTGGCCTTGGGCCTCGCGCTGTCGCTGGCGGCTTGCCAGAAGAAGAGCGCCATGTCGGGTTTAGGTGCCGATGGGCTCGGTGGTGCAGGTGATGCAGCAGGCCTTGCAGGCTCGGCAGCACAGGTTCCAGGTTCCGAAGAGGACTTCGCTGCCAATATTGGCGACCGTGTGTTTTTTGACAATGATCAAACCAGTTTGACGGCTGAAGGCCGCGAGATTTTGACGAAGCAGGCCTCGTGGTTGCAGCAATACCCTGATGTTGCCATCCAGATCGAAGGCCATGCCGACGAACGCGGTACGCGCGAATACAATATTTCGCTTTCGGCACGCCGCGCAACCAACACCCGCAACTTCCTGATTTCGCAAGGCATATCGGCCAAGCGGATATCGTCGATTGCCTATGGCAAGGAACGTCCGGCAAAATTGTGTGACGGAGAAGAATGCTGGTCACAAAATCGCCGTGCTGTGACGGTTATCACCTCCGGCGCGCGCACGAGCTAAAGATTTCCGTGTATTTTGCGCCACATAAATTATGTGAAAATAGCCCCCATGCTTGTGCTTGGGGGCATTTTGTGTAACGCGAAAGACAACACAGCGCGAATCGTGACCGGGGCCTTCGAGGGGCGGCGGTACTGGGCTGATTGAAGGAGTGGGATTGATGATGACGCGTTCAACAGGTTTCAGGACGGCGGCCCTGATGAGCTGTTTTTTGGCCCTCGCGGCCTGTTCGAAAAAAAATACGCCGGACCTTGAAGCAGGGCCAGGCAGTGATCGTTTGGGAGCAGGTGCGGGCAATGTGGCCCCCGGCAGCCAGGCTGACTTTGAAACCAATGTGGGCGACCGGATCTATTTTCTCGTCGACCAAACCAATTTAACCCCTGAAGGTCGCGATATACTTACGCGCCAAGCCCAATGGTTGGGGCAGTACCCGAATGTAACGGTACAGGTCGAAGGCCATGCAGACGAACGTGGTACGCGCGAATACAACATCTCGCTCTCAGCCCGCCGTGCCACCAACACCCGGAACTTCCTGATCAGTCAGGGCGTCAAGGGCGGTCGCATTTCCTCTATTGCTTACGGCAAGGAACGTCCGGCCCAGCTTTGTGATGCTGAAGAATGCTGGTCGCAGAACCGCCGCGCCGTGACGGTGATCACCGGTGGCGCCAATTAATCCGGTTCAAGCCTGTTGCTTTTTCGCAACAGGCTTGAATGCTTCTTTCGTACGTCGCGTTTGAGCCGCAATTTCTCCGTCTTTCGCAGGCATATAGTTCGCCAGACGTTCCCAACGGGATTTTTAAACATGTTCAGATCAAGTGCATTCGCCGCAGTTTTGTTGGCCTTCGTATCCATGCCAGCGGCAGCTGAAGATATTGCCACCCGCATTCTCAACATCGAGAATCGCTTGCGGGATCTCACCGGGCAAATGGAAGAGCTCAACAATTCCATGCAGCAACTGCAAAAGCAGTTGTCCAGTGCTCAACAAGGCGCTTTGGACGAACCCGCTCCGAAGTTCAAGAAGCTTGCAACAGCTGATCAAGGTGTAGAAACCATCGTCGATACGCCGGTGGCAGCGCCAAAGCCGAAACAGCGCGCCATCATCCTGGGCGGCGAACCGATTGAAACCCAAGACCTCGCACCCGGACCGACAACACTGGGCAGCGGGCAAGACAATGCGGCGATTGGAGATGGTCAGGTTTTGGTTCCAGGAACGGAACAGGACGTGGCCGTTGCAGCCCCGGCTGACAATGTTGTGGTCGATGGTACAACGTCAGCTGGTTCGGTAGAACAAGTCTCTTTGACCCCCGCTGTTGATACACCAGAGGCACTTTACGAAAAGAACTACGAAACCTTGCTGCGCCGCCAGTTTGGTGAAGCTGAAGCTGGTTTCCGTCAGTTCCTGGAAAAATATCCGGATCACAGCTTGGCTGGCAGCGCGCAATATCAATTGGGCGAAACTTTCTATGCTCAGGCCAATTATCAGGAAGCCGCACGCAACTTCCTGCAAGGTTACAAGAATTATCCGAAGAGTCGTCGTGCTCCTGACAGCTTGTTGAAGCTGGGCTTGAGCTTGCGGAAACTTGATCAACGTGATCAGGCCTGTGCAGCACTGGCATCTGTTTCCACAGAATTCCCACGCGCTGTTGAAGCGAAAAAGCGGGCACAGGCTGAATTGAAGCGTGCTGGCTGCTGAAACGACACAGGCCTTGAATGGCATTTTTGACGGCCTCACGGGGTTTTCCCGTGTGGCCGTTGCCGTTTCCGGGGGCTCCGATTCCATGGCCTTGCTCAGGCTGGTGGCCGATTGGCGTTCGCAGCTGAATGGTCCGCGGGAAGTCTACGCTTTGACGGTTGATCACGGGCTTCGGCCTGAAAGTGCTAATGAAGCGCAAGAGGTTTCAGCCTGGTGTGCTGGGCTTGGCGTGCCCCATATGACCTTGCGCTGGCAGGGTGAAAAACCATCAAGCGGCATTCAGGCCAAAGCCCGAACAGCGCGCTATGATGTGATCAGCAACTGGTGCCGGGAACAGCGCGTGCCCATGGTGATGACGGCGCATACCGCTGATGACCAAGCCGAAACCATTATCATGCGCCAGCAACGTACCAACACCGACAGAAGCCTTGCCGCGATTTGGCCGGAAAACGAGTGGCGGGGCATCAAGCTTTTGCGGCCCTTGCTGACCGTGCGGCGGGAAACCCTGCGCGATTATTTGCGGGGACTGGGTCAGGTGTGGCTGGAAGACCCCAGCAACAGCAATACAGATTTTGAACGCGTGCGCATTCGCCAGAACATGGCGAACGAAGATGTTCCTGCGCTGCAGGCCTTGGCCATGTCTGCCCAAACGCGGGTTATGGCAGCTAATGCGGAGCTTAACGCCTGGCTCGCCCTTCATATGAAAGTCGATGACTACGCCGTCATTCGATTGCCGCGTCCGTTATTGCAAGACATCGCTTTGGAACGGCGCGTTGACGTGTTGTCCTGGGTTTTGGCTGCAGGGGGTGATGGGCAGACTCCGGAACGCGCCAATGTTGAGACGATTGCTGCGTGGCTGGCGGATGGTCGTGAAAACCGCCGCAGCGCCAATGGTGCCATTGTGAGTGCACGCCGGCATGTGATCGAGATTATGCGGGAGCCGGGTCGAATCCGCAGCAGGTTTGTCGAGACACCAGAATCAGGGCGTGTGGTCTTCGACGACCGCTTTGAGGTTATGGCACCACCAGGGTCCAAGGTTGGCCCTATGGGCCCGCCACCCCTGCTGAAACGGCCAAAAGATGTGCCAGCGCTGGCCTTTTCATCACTGCCGGTGGTGAAATTAGCGGATGGAACACCATATTCGGCTGTGAAAAGCGGCAGGCGTGACATTTCAGCCATGCTTTGTGAACGATTCAGGGTTTAGAGTCGTATTAATCTTCGGAAGTTTCTTGGAATTGCAGATTGTCATGCTTATGTTATCTGCAGTTCGGCAACCGATGCCAGCATTGAGAGGTTTGACGTGAATCAATTCCGTAGTTTTGCCGTTTGGATCGTAATTGGTCTGTTGCTGTTTGCACTCTTCAGTTTGTTCCAAGGCCAGAGCATGCTGCGGACTGCTGCGACGAACGAAATCACCTATTCCGAACTGTTGACCAAGATCAACAGCGGCGAAATCAAAAGCATTACGGCATCCTTGAATGGCGACGTGGTTGCAAAAACCTCTGACGGAAAAACCCTGACAACTTTTGCACCCGTGTCTGAAGATTTCATCAAGACGGTGCGCGAGAAAAATGTTCCCGTTGAGTATCGCCCGCCGCAGACTGATTCCTTCCTCAGCAATGCATTGATTTATTGGTTGCCCATGTTGCTCATCGTTGGCGTCTGGTTCTTCATCATGCGGCAGATGCAAAGCGGCACCGGCAAAGCCATGGGCTTTGGCAAATCGCGTGCGAAATTGCTGACCGAAAAGCAGGGAAAGGTGACTTTTGCTGATGTGGCTGGGGTGGACGAAGCGAAAGACGACGTTGTCGAAATCGTCGACTTCCTCAAGGACCCGCACAAGTTCCAACGCCTCGGCGGGAAAATTCCGCGCGGTGCTCTTTTGGTTGGTCCCCCTGGTACCGGTAAAACCCTTTTGGCGCGCGCCATTGCTGGCGAAGCCAATGTACCGTTCTTTACAATTTCAGGTTCTGACTTTGTGGAAATGTTTGTGGGCGTCGGCGCGTCACGTGTGCGCGACATGTTCGAGCAGGCGAAGAAGAGCGCACCTTGCATCGTCTTCATCGACGAAATCGACGCTGTAGGTCGCCATCGTGGTGCTGGCCTTGGCGGTGGTAACGATGAGCGCGAACAAACCCTCAACCAGTTGCTGGTGGAGATGGATGGTTTTGAAGCCAACGAAGGCGTCATCATCATCGCCGCCACCAACCGTCCTGACGTGCTTGACCCGGCGCTTCTTCGTCCAGGCCGTTTTGACCGCCAGATTCAGGTTGGCAATCCAGACGTGAAGGGCCGCGAGCAGATTCTCAAAGTTCACATGAAGGACAAGCCGTTGGCTCCCGATATTGACTCCAAGGTTCTGGCCCGCGGCACACCCGGATTCTCCGGTGCCGATCTCGCAAACCTGTGCAACGAAGCTGCTCTGCTCGCAGCCCGTCGCAACAAGCGCATCATCACCCAGGCTGAATTTGAAGATGCCAAGGACAAGGTCATGATGGGCGCTGAGCGCAAATCCATGGTCATGTCTGAAGAAGAACGCCGCAACACGGCTTACCATGAAGCAGGCCATGCGCTTGTTGGCTTGAACGTGAATTATGATCCACTGCACAAAGTTACAATCGTGCCGCGTGGCCGCGCCCTCGGGCTGACCATGAACCTGCCCGATGGTGACCGTTATTCGCGCACGCGCCAATGGTGTGAATCGCGCATGGCCGTTTTGTTCGGCGGACGTGAAGCAGAACTCATTCTCGGTGGTGAAAAGAACGTCACCAACGGTGCCATGGGTGACATCCAAATGGCGACGTCTCTGGGCCGTTCCATGGTGACGGAATGGGGCATGTCGGACAAGCTTGGTCGTGTGCGTTATTCCGCCAATGAACAGGAAGTGTTCTTGGGCCACAGTGTGACCCAGAGCAAGAATGTGTCAGAAAGCACCGCGCAAATCATTGATGAAGAAGTGCGCAGTTTGGTGCTGACGGGAGAGGCGACTGCAAAGTCTATCCTCAAGAAAAAGCGCGCTGATCTCCACACCATTGCCAACGCCTTGCTCGAATACGAAACGCTGTCCGGCGAAGACGTGGCCGCATTGTTGCGCGGCGAAAAACTGAACCGCGACGATACCCCACCAAAGAAGTCCGACCAAGGCACACCATCAGTGCCACGCGCCGGAGCCAAGCGTGGCAAGGCCGGTGGTTTGGAACCACAGACGACGTAGGGCGGTTCCATATTTCTTGGGGAATGTGTCCGCCCCCAAATCGTCATCCCCGCGAAGGCGGGGACCCCGCTGGCCATTCGCACGGTGCGTGAAAAGCGGGATTGCTTAGGTTCGCGGGAATGACGGCTATTGGGACGTGTTTCAAACTGATACCAACCGTCATTTGAATTGACTCTCTGCTCTCAATCCAAATTCCAGTGAAGTTCCCTCCCCCTTGTGGCAGGGCAATCGCATATGGCATCCAAAAGACCTCATCAGCC
>CAXTLE010000096.1:0-9748 GCA_964244855.1 uncultured Aestuariivirga sp.
TGCAGATCGATGCCTCCATCAACAAGGGCAACTCTGGTGGGCCGTCCTTTAACCTTGAAGGTGAAGTGATCGGCGTCAACTCTGCCATTTTCTCGCCTTCCGGTGGGTCAGTCGGCATTGGATTTGCCATTCCTGCATCCGTGGTGAAAAGTGTCGTCGAGGATTTGAAATCAAGCGGCACAGTGACCCGTGGCTATATTGGTGTGCAAATCCAGCCCGTCACAGCTGATATTGCGGAAAGCTTGGGCCTCGACAAAGCGGAAGGCGCCATTATTTCGGATTTTTCTGAAAAATCCCCGGCGGCCAAGGCAGGCTTGAAGCAGGGTGATACCATTATCAAGGCAAACGGCGAGACAATCGCGGATGCGAAAGCACTTTCCCGCGAAGTCGCTCACTTGAAGCCAGGTAAATCTGTCACGTTCGAAATTGTCCGGGATGGCAAGCGCCAGTCAATTGATGTGGAAATTGGCACCATGCCGGGCGAAGTTGCGAAAATGATGGAAAAGCCCAAGGACAAGTCCAGCTTTGATTTGTCGGATCTCGGTATTTCTGTCACCCCTGCCGAAGACGGAGCTGGTGTGAAAATCACCAAACTTGATCCGAAGTCTGAAGCGGCCCAGCGCGGTCTGAAGCCTGGTGACGTGATCCTCCAAATCGCTGGTGCAGATGTTACCTCGTCGGCGGATGTGGAAAAGGCACTGAAGGACGTGAAGACCAAGAAGGTGCTGATGCTGGTCAAGTCCGGTGACAATCAATCCTATATTACACTTCCTCGTGATCAGGGTTGAAAATCCAAAACGCAACACCCACGTATGATGAAAGAATTGGGCACATGACGCTTCCCCGCTCAGCAATGCGCCCAACAGGCGTGGAGACAGGATCCCCCGACGTTCCCCAAACTGAAACTGTCTCCGCGCCGCCCCTTTTCATTTCAGATGACTTTCGGGTATCGTCCGAAAGCTCTGAAATCAAAGGACGAACAAAAACCACCATGCGAGTGCTAGTGATCGAAGATGACCGCGACGCCGCCATGTGGCTGGTCAAGGGTTTGAAGGAGAGTGGCCATCTGGTCGACCACGCTGCCGATGGTGAAGAGGGCTTGGCGCTCGCCAGTGCGGGTATTCATGACGTTTTGATTGTGGACCGCATGTTGCCGAAGTTTGATGGTCTATCGGTTATCCGCAGTTTACGTGCCGATGGCCTGTCAACACCGGTTCTGATTTTAAGTGCCTTGTCTGACGTTGACGAACGCGTGCGCGGGCTTCGTGCCGGCGGCGACGATTATTTGGCCAAGCCCTATTCCTTTTCGGAATTGCTGGCCCGCGTTGAAGGCCTGTCCCGCCGCAGTTCGGGATCCGCGCCTGAAACCAAATTGAAGGCCTGCGATCTGGAATTGGATTTGCTGACCCGCGATGTGGCAAGGGCTGGCAAGGACATTCCCCTGCAACCCCGCGAATTCAAGCTGCTCGAATATCTCATGCGTCATGCGGGCCATATCGTGACCCGCACCATGCTGCTTGAAAACGTCTGGGACTATCACTTCGATCCGCAAACCAATGTCATCGATGTGCATGTGTCCCGGTTGCGGTCGAAAATCGACAAGGGTTTTGACGAACCCATTTTACAAACGGTGCGTGGTGCCGGATATATGATCCGTGACCGTTAACGCCAAAATATTCCGCACATCAACTTTTAGACTTGCTGCTATTTATCTATTGGTGTTCCTGCTCTCGGTGGGGGCTCTTCTGGGCTATGTATTTTGGAACACGGTTGGATTGCTGGAACGGCAAACTGAAGAAACAATCCGTTCAGAAATTCAGGGACTTGGCGATCAATATCGCTTGCGCGGTTTGAGCGGCGTGGTTGACGTTATCAACCGTCGCATGGCCGATGAAACCGGTACACTTTATCTTTTGGTGAATGCCGAAAACGAAAGGTTGACTGGCAATCTCGTTGCCATGCCGTCACCAGAACCCAAGGACGCGACATGGGTGGATTTTCCTATCGTCAAGGGCAAGGGTGCCGCTCAAGTGCAGCACATGGCGCATGCTTTTCACATTGAACTTTCGGGCGGCTATGAATTGCTGGTGGGTCGCGACGTGGAGGAGCTGCATGCCTTCCGCAATGTTATTCAAAATGCCCTCTATTGGGGTTTGGGGTTGGCCTTGGTGCTCGGCCTGGGTGGTGGCTATCTGACGTCGCGAAACTTCTTGCGGCGCGTTGACGCCATTACCGATACCAGCCGTTCAATCATGGCGGGCGACCTGTCACACCGGATGCCAGTTGCAGGTTCAGGCGATGAGTTGGACAGGCTTTCAGGTTCCCTGAATGAAATGCTGGCGCAGATCGAGCGCCTGATGGCAGGCATGAAAGAAGTATCGAGCAATGTGGCGCATGACCTGCGAACGCCGCTGACGCGCCTGCGGGCCCGGGCTGAAGCAGCACTTCGCACCAACTCAGCCGACGAACATCGCGCCGCTTTGCAGCAAACCATTTCGGAAAGTGACAAGCTGTTGCAGACGTTCAATGCGCTGCTTTCCATTGCCCGTGCCGATGCAGGCCAAGCGCGCGAAGGACTTGAATCCATAAATGTTGCAGACGTTCTGCGTGATCTGGCCGAGCTCTATGAGCCACTGGTAGAAGACGCCGGCGGCAGTTTGAAACTGGCAGACATTCCCCCAATGCAGGTGCGCGCAGATCGACAGTTGCTGTCACAAGCCTTCAGTAACGTTATTGACAACGCCATGAAATACGGCGCGACTGCGGGCGGAGAAGCCGTCAATATTTCAATTGCTGCCGAGGTCGATGGTAGCAAGGCCGTGATTTCAATTGCCGATGCCGGTAGCGGCATCAGCATTGAAAATCGTGAGCGGGTGCTGGAGCGCTTTGTGCGTCTGGATGAGAGCCGCTCGAAACCCGGCAACGGTTTAGGTCTCAGTCTGGTCGCCAGTGTGATGAAACTGCATGGCGGCAGCCTGGAATTGGCAGATGCGGCACCTGGATTGAAAGCGATACTCTCCCTTCCGATTTGGAGCGAAGCGCAGTAGGGTTGGTGCGAACAATTGGTCCCTCATCCGGCCTTCGGGCACCTTCTCCCGTTTCTTGTAACGGGAGAAGGTGGCCGAAGGCCGGATGAGGGGAACACGGCGCAATGTCAGAAACATTTTCAAAACGGTTATCGCCCCCTTTTCCGCACGGGCGTGACGCTGACTTCGTCAACGGTGTTGTTGCCGGATCGTCTTATCTGCGCCAGCTTTTGAGTGATCACGCAGACTTTGCGACAAAAATATTTCAAAGCATTCCCGACGACCTGTTGGGTGAAATCCTGCAACAGACCGAAGCTGTAAAACACTCGCCCCTCGCCGAAGTCGGTTCCACACTCCGTCAGCTCAAGTCCCGTTTCGCATTGCTGTGTGGGCTGTGCGATCTCGGCAATATCTGGTCGCTTGAAGAGGTGACCGACGCCATTACGCGCTTTGCCGATGCTGCCATCAATGCCGCAGTGAACGCGCTACTGCGCGATGCCGAAGCGGCGGGAAAGTATCAGCTCAGCAATGCGAAGAACTGCGGCTACGTCATCCTGGCCATGGGCAAGCATGGAGCTTTTGAACTCAATTACTCAAGCGATGTCGATTTGATCGTGCTCTATGACGCCGACACAAAGTGTTTGCCGCCCGATGCCGAGGTTGCGAAATTCTTTGTAAAATTGACACAGCGCCTTGTCGCCCTGCTGCAGGAGCAAACAGCAGACGGCTACGTATTCCGCACCGACCTGCGCTTGCGACCCGATCCACGCGCCACGCAAATTGCCATCTCCATTCAATCTGCGGAACAATATTATCTGACGCTTGGCCAGAACTGGGAACGTGCGGCTTATATCAAGGCACGTCCCATTGCTGGCGACATTGCCTTGGGGGAAGAATTTCTCAAGACCATTCAACCCTATATCTGGCGCAAATATCTCGACTTTGCGGCAATCACCGATATTCAATCCCTGATCCGGCAAATCCATGCGGTGAAGGGCCATGGCGAGATTGCTGTTGAAGGGCATAACCTGAAACTTGGTCGCGGTGGCATTCGCGAGATTGAGTTTTTCGTGCAGACCCAACAGCTCATCGCAGGCGGACGAAACATGGCCCTGCGCGGCAGACGCACGCTCGACATGTTGGATGCACTGGCGGAAGCCCAATGGATAACACCTGAAACAGCAAGCGATTTGAAGGGCGCATACATTCTGTTGCGGCAATGGGAGCATCGCGCGCAAATGCAGTGCGACGAGCAAACCCACACCATCCCCGCGGATGAGGCCTTCGTGACATTCGCACACTTCTGCGGATATATTGAGCCTTCTGATTTTCATGAAAAAATTCGCCAGACACTGGAATTGGTCCGCGCCCATTCATCACGCCTGTTTGAACAATCAGATACGCTGGGTGGAGATGCCGGGGCATTGGTGTTTACCGGTGGTGAAGACGACCCTGAAACCATAGACACCTTGAAGCGCATGGGCTTTGCGCACGCCTCAGAGGTCTCCGCCACCATTCGCGGCTGGCATTTTGGCCGCTATGCCGCCACACGCGACAGGCGTGCCAAGGAAGCCTTGACGGCGCTGATGCCGAAATTGCTGACGGCACTTTCACGCTCCGGCGATGCGGACCGGACGTTCCTCGATTTTGACAATTTCCTCAAAGGTCTGCCCGCTGGCGTGCAGCTCTTTGCAATGTTGAAAACCAATCCCGGTCTGCTGGATCTGATTGCGCAAATTCTGGGCACTGCTCCGCGTCTCTCGCAGGGACTGAGCCGCCAGCCCCGTATTCTTGAAGCCGTCATTGCCCCAGCTTTCTTCGGCCCTTTGCCATCACAACAGGCGCTCACACAATCCGCTTATGCTCTCGTTCCGCAAGGTCTGCCATTGGACGAAGCCATGGACCGCATGCGCGTGTTTGGCCGCGAACAAAAATTCCGGGTGGGTGTGCGGGTGTTGTCAGAAACTGTTTCGGCGGAAGAAGCGGGTGAGGGATTCACCCAGATTGCAGACACCGTAATCAGCACCTTGTTGGCGGCGGTGCAGGAAGACATCGAACGCCAGCACGGAACAGTCGAACTTGGTCGCGTCGCTGTGATCGCCATGGGCAAATTGGGTGGCCGCGAAATGACAGCGGGCTCCGATCTCGATCTGATTGTGGTTTATGATCACGCCGAGAATTGCACCGCTTCCACTGGTGCCCGGATATTGGCACCCAGCCAATATTATACCAAACTGACCCAGCGTTTGATCACCGCCGTTTCTGCCCCGACGGCGGAAGGTGATCTCTACGACGTTGATATGCGCTTGCGTCCTTCCGGCAGCCAAGGCCCTGTCGCCACAAATCTTGCCAGCTTCAAAACCTATCAAGCCGAAAGCGCCTGGACATGGGAGAAGCTGGCCCTGACCCGGGCAAGACCTGTTGCCGGCGACCCTTCACTGTGCGCCGAACTCGAAAACATCAAACGCGAGGTGCTTGCGTCATCACGAGATGAAAATGCCACGCGTCAAGATGTCATCGCGATGCGCGGTCTGATGTTGCGCGAACACAAACCGTCTTCGCCATGGGATATCAAACGCTCACGGGGTGGACTGGTGGAAGCTGAGTTCATCGCACAGTTTCTGCAATTGATTCATGCTCACCAACACCCGGATATTCTCGACACCAATACATTTGAAGCGTTCAACACCTTGCGGCAGGATGGCATATTGAACAATCAACAGTCGAAAGAATTGATCGACGCTACGCGGCTCTATCACCGTCTCACGCAAATCCTCCGGCTTTGTCTGGACGTCGATTTCGATCCTGAGACGGCACTTGCGGGATTGAACCGGGTGGTGGCGCAAGCAGCGCAAACGCCGGATATACGCGCGGCTGAAGACCTGTTGCGCGATACGCAGTCCCGGATTTCAGAGCTTTTTGACAGGCTTGTTGGCCCACCCCAAAAATAATTCAAAACGCCGCGACGGAATTTCCTTTCTGTTTCGTCTTAAGGGGCAGAAGCGCGCTTCCTAAACACATATTTTGGAGGAATACCATGAAGAAACAAGGATTTTTCGGGGCCTTGGCCCTGTTCCTTTTGGCTGGCCAAGTGCAAGCCAATGAACCCTATTTGCCGCGCAATGAGAAGTCGTTGCAACGCTTGGACACCAATAAGGACGGCCGCATCAACCGCGACGAAATCATGCCGCGCATGGCCAAGCGTTTCGCGGTTGAAGATATCAATGGCGACAAGATCATAACCACCGCCGAAATTGATGCCCTGTTGCAAAAACGTTTGCAGGCCCGTCGCACGAAAATGCTGGAATTGATGGATGCCAACAAGGACGGCAGCATTACCGAGGCGGAATTCAATCGCGTGGCTGACTCATTGTTTGACAAGGCCGACACAGACCATAATGGTGGGGTTGATCTGGCGGAACTCAAAAGCTTCAAGCGCGGCGAATGGCGCAAGGCGTTTTTGGTGCAGCCTTCCAAGTGAGAAAAGGACAAGACTGAATTTGTCGGCAGACGCAACAGCGACGGCATTGCCTGGTCTGCATCATGAGAGTGATGCGGACCTTTTGCGCGCTGCTGCAAGGCGGGATGCGAAAGCTTTTGGCAATCTGGTGGCGAAGTATCACTTGCTGGTCTATCGCGTAGTCTGGCGTCTGACCAATGGCAGTGCCGAGGCGGAAGACATTGCGCAGGAGGCTTTCCTCAAACTGTGGAACAATCCGGCGCAGGTGAGGGATGCTTCGGCATTGAGGGGCTGGCTCATGCGGGTTGCCCATAATCTTGCGATGGACTGGTTCCGCCGCAAGCCTGACCGCGATATTGATACAGTGGATGAGGTGAGTGACGATCGGCCCAGTGCGGAAGACCGCATGAACAGCGACTGGGTGGCAAAGCGAATTGACAAGGCTGTTTCGGATTTGCCGGAGCGCCAAAAACAGGCGCTTGTCCTTGCGCATTTCGAGCAGCTTCCGCAGGCTGAGGCCGCAGCGATCATGGAGCTGAGCGTGAATGCATTTGAATCACTCTTGGCGCGGGCCCGCCGCGCCTTGAAAGAACAATTGACGGTGGACAGGGAAGATCTGCTGTCCGCCTTGACGGAAAAGGAATGACAGCCATGGCGAAGAACCAGGTCACAGACGCAGAACTCGATGCGATGTTGAAAGCCGCGACGCAACCAAAATTGCCAGGCGGCTTTGCTGACCGCCTGCGGGCGAAACTGGAACAGCCCGCGGCCAGCAACGTCATTGCCTTTCCGCAGAGGAAAGCACCGCGGGTAAAATCCACCAGGCATTGGCTGAGTGCCATTCCACTGGCGGCATCGCTGGCGATTGGACTCTACCTTGGTGCGCAGGGAATTTTGGCAAACAGCTTCACCGGGATGAGCACGTCGCTGGTGGCTGATGCGACGGACTCCGCAGTTGATATCGGCATTGAAGATACGGAGTCATTTATCAATGGTGAACTTTCATGAGTGACGTGACCCCGAACAAATCGCGCTTTACCTGGCTGCCCCAATTGCGGTCCCGCTGGTGGACAGTGCTGCTGGGCCTGTCGCTCATGCTGAACCTGATGATCGGCGGCATTGTTACAGGGGCCCGATTTGGCGGCGGCCCGGAAGGCCGCATGATGGGTGCCAGCTATGTGCAACTCATTCCCCGCAAATTCTTCCGTGATATTACTGGTGATCGCCGCGATGCATTGATGCAAATCGTAAAAGATAACCGCGATGAACTGCGCAATTTGCGCAACGCATCCGAAGGTTCCAGCCTGAAATTGGCCGATGTTCTCGACAAGGAAAACTTCTCCATCGACGAGGTGCGCCAAACCGTAACGGCATTTTCAACAGGCACGGAAAGTCTGGCAGCGCGTGGCGGCGAAGTGGTGGTGAAAATCGTCAGTCAATTGACGCCTGACGAAAGAAAACTGTTGGCCAGCGCCATTCGCGATCGGGATGCGAAAGGAAAAAAGCGGAAGAAAGATTAACCCGCCAAAGGCAGAGACACCGTTACTGTCGTTCCCTTGTTGAGCACACTTGATATTGTCAGTGAACCGCCATGCAACTCAACCAAAGACCGCGAGATCGCAAGTCCAAGGCCCGAGCCGCCCTTGCTTTTGGTGAACTGGTTTTCCACTTGTTCAAACGGACGCCCGAGTTTTTCGATGTCGCGCTTCTGGATGCCAATGCCGGTGTCCGTGATTGAAAAATGCAATGTGCCAGTGCTTGCTGAAGACACAATAGTTACCTGACCGCCCTCAGGCGTAAATTTCACCGCGTTGGACAGCAGGTTTATCAGCACCTGTTTTACCGCCCGCTTATCCGCACGCAGCGTCACATCAGTATCGCAATCAGCAGAAAGTTGAATGTGCGATTCATTGGCCCGTGGCCCCACCAAGCGCAACACATCGTCGACGACTGCGCTGAAAGCGAATGTTTCAAGTTCAAGATCTGTACGACCTGCTTCGATCTTCGACATGTCAAGAATGTCGTTGATTACGTCCAGCAGGAATTGGCCGCTCTTTCGGATATCCGCTGCGTACTCGGCATATTTCGCCGACCCCAAAGCCCCAAACATTTCTGCCGTCATGATTTCGCTAAAACCGATGATGGCGTTCAGCGGTGTGCGCAATTCATGACTCATGTTTGCTAGGAATTCTGACTTGGAGCGATTGGCCGATTCAGCCCTGGTTTTTTCGCTGGCATATTTATCGGCGAGTTCGGCCAGGCGTTGCGATTGTTCTTCGGCCGTCTGGCGTTCACGCTGTAAATCCCGCACGGTGACCATCAAGGTTTTTTCGGAATTGAGCAGTTTCTCTTCCTGCTTTTTCAATGCGGAAATATCGGTGCCCACCGATACAAATCCGCCATCCTTGGTGCGACGCTCATTGATCTGCAACCAACGCCCGTCAGCCAATTGTACTTCAACAGAACGCGCGCCTGAACGGTCGTTGATTTCACCCGGCACATATTGCTTGACCAGCGGTTCCTTGGCGGAACTTGCAACCAGATGATAAGGTGTTCCCGGCACGCAAGCGGAGGCCGGGAGCGAATGGAATTGCTGATACTTGCTGTTGCAAATCACCAACTGGCTTTCCGTGTCCCACAACACAAAGGCCTCGGAAATATTTTCAATGGCGTCCTTCAAACGCACTTCCGCTGCTTCATTCATTTTGTCGAGTTGCTTCTGGCGCGAAATATCAAACACAATCCCGACTAGATGCGGTTCGGTGTTTTTCTCACCGGGCGCCAAGGCAGCACGCGCGCGAAGCCACACCCAAGAGCCATTTTCGTGGCGCATGCGGAACTCATGATCGAATACCTTTGCGCGGCCCGTGAGCAAATCTTCTGCAAGGTCGTCCAGCTTTGCATCATCAGGGTGGATGCGTTTTGATACATCGCCAAAGGTCAGCCTTTGACTGTTGGCTTCAAGCCCCAGAATTTCATACATCGACGCTGACCAGAAGAAGCGGCCCTCCGCAAGGTTCCAGTCCCACAGACCGCATTGTCCGCCATCAAGTGCGCGCTCCAATCGTGTTGTTGCCACGTCCAACGCATCATCAGCCTCATTGGCTTTTGCGGCTTGCCAATAAAATGCGGCTGACTGTAGCGACAGGATGAGGAACGTAACACCAAACAACACCGCAAGCTGGGTCACGCCATCCTGCCAATCACTTAAAATATTGTCTTGCGGATGCATTGCGATCAGATTGCCGGGCACCACACTGAG
>CAXTLE010000097.1:0-9748 GCA_964244855.1 uncultured Aestuariivirga sp.
TTCTGGTCATTGCGTTTGTAGTGCAGGGCCACGAGGTCGTTGATCAATTGGCGCTGCGCCATGCGCTCACCCTTTTTGATCTGGAAGGTCATGGCAGAATAGGTTTCCACATCGCCGATGCCATAGATGCAGGAGACGGAGGCGACCACCACAACGTCATCGCGTTCGAGAAGCGCGCGAGTCGCCGAGTGGCGCATGCGGTCGATCTGTTCGTTGATGCTGGATTCTTTTTCGATGTAGGTGTCGCTGCGGGCGACATAGGCTTCCGGCGTGTAGTAATCGTAATAGGAGACGAAATATTCGACGGCGTTGTTGGGGAAGAATTGCTGGAACTCGCCATAGAGCTGGGCGGCCAAGGTCTTGTTGGGGGCGAGGATGAGGGCAGGGCGATTGGTTTTGGCAATGATCTGCGCCACGGTGAAGGTTTTGCCGGAGCCGGTGACGCCGAGCAGCACCTGGTCGTGTTCCTTGCTGTTGACGCCTTCCACAAGTTCGGCAATCGCCGTGGGCTGGTCGCCTTTGGGTTCGAATTCCGAGACGATTTCGAAGGCACGGCCACCTTCGGACTTTGGTGGTTTTACCGGTTTGAACGGCACGAAGCCCGCCGCATCCGGCAAGGTGGCCATGATGTCCGGTCGCAAGCTCTCCAGTCCCGCCCGCGCCGTTTCCGGTAGCTCTGCAAGCGGAGTGAGTGGAGCAGAAGAAAAATCAGCGAAACCGCCGTCTTGTCGAGAATGGCCCATGGCGCCAATATAGGGTGGGGCTGCCCTCTGGGGAAGGGCAGCTTTGTCAGGATGTGTCAGCAGTTTGGGGACTTACTCCGCCGCCACCCTCGGCAGTTCTGCCAGCGAGGCCTGCAGCATGGCTTCGTCATAGCTCTTGTCTTCCAGATTGCCGGATGCGTAGTCCATATAGGCCTGCATGTCGAAGTGTCCATGCCCACACAGGCCGAACAGGATCACCGGAGACGTTCCGTCACGCTTGGCTTTCAGGGCTTGGTCGATTGCGCCCTTCACGGCGTGGTTGGCTTCGGGGGCTGGTACGATGCCTTCGGTTTTGGAAAACAGCACTCCGGCTTCAAAGCAGGCATTCTGCGTATAGGCTTCGGCTTCGATCAATCCCAACTGCTTCAAGTGCGACACCAGTGGGGCCATGCCGTGATAGCGCAAGCCGCCCGCGTGGAAACCCGGCGGCATGAACGCGGAGCCCAGGGTGTGCATTTTCACCAGCGGTGTCATGTGTGAGGTGTCACCGAAATCATAGGCATAGCGCCCGCGGGTGAGCGTGGGGCAGGCCGCGGGTTCGACGGCGATGACTTTCACTTTCCGGCCACCACGCAACTGCTGGCCAATGAAGGGGAATGTGAGACCGGCAAAGTTGGAGCCTCCGCCCGTGCAGCCCACAATGATGTCGGGTGCCGCGCCCGCCATGGCCATTTGTTCGATGGCTTCCTGGCCGATGACTGTCTGGTGCATCAGCACATGGTTGAGCACGGAACCCAGCGCATATTTGGTGTCAGCATGGGTCGCCGCCACTTCCACGGCTTCCGAAATGGCAATGCCGAGCGAGCCATTGGAATTCGGGTCCTTCGCCAGAATGCTGCGCCCCGCATTGGTCTCCATCGACGGGCTCGACACGCATTCCGCCCCGTAGAGATCCATCACCGCCTTGCGATAGGGCTTCTGCCGGAACGACACGCCGACCTGGAACACTTTCACATCAATGCCGAACATGGCCCCCGCCATGGCCAGCGACGTGCCCCATTGGCCAGCCCCGGTTTCGGTTACGAGTTTTTTGACACCTTCCTGCTGGTTATAGAAGGCTTGTGGCACGGCCGTGTTGGGCTTGTGTGAACCCGCTGGCGACACGCCCTCATATTTGTAGAAAATCTTCGCCGTGGTGCCCAGGGCTTTTTCCAGACCATGGGCGCGGTACAGTGGCGTGGGGCGCCACATGCGGTAAACATCATTCACGGGTTTAGGAATGTCGATGTAACGATCCGAAGCCACCTCCTGCATGATCAGCCCCATGGGGAACAGCGGTGCCAGATCGTCGGGACCAATGGGTTGCAGTGTGCCGGGATGCAGCGGCGGCGGCAGCGGAATGGGAAGGTCCGCCATGATATTGTACCAGCTCTTGGGAATACGCTCTTCACCCATGGTAAATTTGCGGGTGCCAATGGGCGCGCGACCGATGAGAATATTACCTGACATGGCGCGGGCGGCCGATTTCTTTTTCGCCATCAGGTTTGATATGACATTGCCCGTCACAGCGGCGCGTTTGGCTTGCTGCGGCGGCAGCTTTGCTTTCTTTGCCGCAGCTTTGGTTTTTTTGGCCGCTGGCTTGGCTGTGACACCCGATGTCTTGGCTGCTGGCTTCTTGACGGATTTTTTTGCTTTTGTGACTTTCTTGGCCATGTCTTGTGCTCCCTGTGACGGGGAGAGATTTGCGCAAGTAAATCAGTTTGGCAAGCCGTCTTGCGCCATTACAAACTGTTCCCTGCGATAACCCTGCAAATAGAGCAGCGCCGTCAGGTCGCCGTGGTTGATACGTATGAGAGAGCTAGCCTGCACGTGCGGCTTGGCGTGCAGGGCAACACCCATGCCAGCTTCCGAGAGCATGGCCAGATCATTGGCACCGTCGCCCACGGCAATCGCGTCTGCCGGAGTGAGGCTGTGACCGCCCGCGATTTCTCTAAGGGCGTCCAGTTTCGCCTGCTGACCCAGTATGGGCATTGCAACCTCGCCCGTCAACTTGCCACCCTGTTCAATCAAAGTGTTGGCGCGGTTTTCATGGAAGCCCAAGTGCGTGGCAACAGGCCCGGTAAAGGACAAAAACCCACCAGACACCAGTGCTGCATAGGCACCATTCGCACGCATGGTCGCAAGCAAGGTCTCGCCGCCCTCCATGAAAGTGATCCGTTCACGGAGCAACTCCGCGATGACCGACGTGGACAGCCCTTTGAGCAGGGCCACCCGCTCTTTCAAGGCCCCGTCAAAATCCAGCTCGCCCCGCATGGCCCGCGCAGTGATATTCTTGATATGGTCACCAACCCCCGCCACCACACCCAACTCATCGATGCATTCCTGGTGGATCAAGGTTGAGTCCATATCCGCCAGCAGCAGTCGCTTGCGGCGGTTGTGAATCGAAACCACGGCTGCGTCAATGGGGTGCTTGCGCAGTTCCAACATGAACTCAGACATGCGTGGGAAAGTTTCCACTTCGGCAGCATCTGCTGGCGACAGCCAGTGGGGACCATCTGCACCATGGTCGCGCAAAGCCTCAATCACGTGATCTGTAATCGCGCGGGATCCGGGACGTGCAATCAATACCAAAATGTCGCTCATTGCCGCCTGTTACATTTTGATGAGACGGGCGGCAATGAATTTTCGTGATATTACTTCTTGGTGCTGGCCTTGATCACATGCACCGTTTTATTGGCTGGGCAATGCCTGGCCTTTTCACAATGCACCATCGACTTGTGCGACTTCGACATAGTGACGACATGTGACTTCATTTTGTCAACATGATTAACCATAGCGGCGTTGGCACCACCGACGACGGCGAAAAGTGAAAGGGCGGCAAAAGCGAAACGAATCTTGTTCATGGTAAATTTCCTTTAGTATTTTGGGGAGAGGTTTAGTTTTTTGCGAAAGCACCGGCTTCAATTTTGACAAGCTTTGCCTTGGCATCAAAGCTTTGGGTTTTGCCATTCAGTGCGAGAACGCAACCCTTGCCACAATCCACTTCACCCTTGGCGGAAGCCTTGATGGCGAGGTCAAAAGCCTTGCCACCGGTCGGTGTTACGCTGATTGTGTGAGGTGCCTTATCGATGTTTTCAACAGTCAAGGCATGTGCTGCGGGGGCCACTGCCACAAGGGCAAGCAGGCTCATCATGAAAAAAGTGCTTTTCATTTTGGTCTCCAATTTCAAATCTGGGTCAGATACAGCGGACGAAATTGTCCGCTACGTAAACCTTAGGCCTGAGGATGACTCGTTTCCAATTACAAGCCCGTAAGTTTCAATGGCGAGATGCCGCAGTTTTTGCCTTGATGCAAACTTGTTTGACGCGTTTCGCATCGCTTCGCCACAGTCGTGGCGCAAGTGTGAAAATCTTGTTAGTCAAAGTCAATAAATCGGATGATCACGTGAATCAGATAACCCAGAACTCCGCGATATTACTTGCGGGTCCCACTGCGAGCGGCAAGTCTGCGCTGGCGTTGAAACTGGCGCGGGAGCGTGATGGCGTCATCATCAATGCAGACTCCATGCAGGTTTACCGGCCATTGCGCATTCTGTCTGCACGACCTTCTGTTGAAGAAGAAGCACAGGCTCCGCACCGGCTTTACGGTCATGTCGGAGGGGACGACAACTATTCCGCAGGCCGCTGGCTGAGTGAGGCGAAACTTGAGATGCAGGCGTGCTGGAGTATTGGCCGTTTGCCCATCGTGGTCGGTGGTACAGGTCTTTACTTCATGGCTTTGCAAGGGGGATTGGCTGACATCCCGGCAATTCCCGCCGACCTGCGGGACAAATGGCGCGGTTTTACGGGTGACTTGCATGTGGAATTGCAAAAGCGTGATCCAATTGGAGCTGCAAAACTCAACCCTGCAGACATGCAGCGAATTATTCGCGCCCTGGAAGTCGTTGACGCGACTGGAAAGCCGCTGGCAGTATGGCAAGATGAAGCCCGTGGGAGTTCGTTCCTGAATGCGATCAATGTCGAACGGCTGTTTATGCATGTGCCACGTGAAGAACTCTATACGCGGTCTGAGCGTCGGTTCGAGATGATGATGGAGCAAGGGGCATTGGAGGAACTGCGCGCGTTGCCGATACTATCGCCCGATTATCCAATGATGAAAGCCATTGGAGTGCCAGAACTTTCGGCGTATTTGCGGGCTGAACTCAGTTTGGACGAGGCTGTTGTCAAAGCCAAAACGGCAACCCGCCAGTACATCAAACGACAACTTACGTGGTGGCGCGGACAGATGACCGGGTGGCAGACGATTCAAGGGCAATAGCAAAACAAGACTTACATTTTTCATTCAATCGGCCCAAACAGCGACGTCCGCTTGCTCGCCACCCTTGGCAGCACCAACACGCGCGTTCCCACCTCCACCCGGTCATACAAATCGATCACATCCACATTCAGCATGCGAAAACAACCCGATGTGGTGGCTTGGCCTATTGTGCTTGGAACGGGTGTGCCATGGATGCGGAACTGGTTGTCTTTGCCGTCGTTGAGCAGATAGATGGCGCGGGCGCCCAGTGGATTATCCGGGCCGCCGGGCATGCCGGTTTTCCATTGTGCGTAGTTGGCATGGCGCGCCAGCATGTCAGGAGTTGGAGTCCAGGTTGGCCATGTAGCTTTGCGGGCGACTTTGGCTTCGCCCGACCAGCGTGTGTCGGTGCGGCCCACGCCAATGCCATAGCGAATGGCGCGGCCTTCGGAGAGCACGAAATACAGAAAGAATTTCTGCGTATCAACAACGACACTGCCGGGTGTTTGATCTGTTTTGAAGGTCACTTCGCGGCGTCGGAACTTGTATTCCAGCTGCTCCGGTTCGGAGGCGAAGACGGGGAAGGGCTCCTCACTGCGTGCGGTGGATGGCACAGCAGCGGCGAACATGGCAAGAAGTGATCTGCGATTCAGCATCATGATGGGAGTAGAAATCTGCATATTTTACGGCACAATTATGGTAGTGTGGATGGGGCTGGCGGAATTCTATGTGCATCTCTGTCACAGGCCTTTGCCGCACTTGCTGATGAGATCACCCACAAAAAAGCCCCCGCAATCGGAGGCTTTCATAGTCTTGCTGATGCTGGGTTATACTGCCGACGCAAATCCCGGAATTGCCGCCGAAATTTTTCCTGCAAGTGCTACCCCGCCATTGGCTTTTACGAAAGAAAGCAGCGTGGCCACTGCTGTATCGATTTGAAGCAGTGATAATCCAAGTCCCTGGAGCTGGGTGATGCCTGCCGCGAGTGTTCCGGCTTTTTCCCCAAGTATTGTGCCTGCAAGGCCACTGAGGAAACCACCACTTCCAGCAGTTACGACGTTTGCTTTCGCAAGTTCAGCGGCGCCGGGTAGTTTCGCAAATACTTTCGCCGCCAAAGCAGGGTCAACCTCCTGCTGGATCACAGCGAGAATGATGCCCGCAGCGCGTGCGGCGGTTTTCGGATCAAGGCCCGCCTTTGCGGCAACCTGATCAATGGTGGATTGAATATTCATGGCTTAGCCCTTTAAACGCGTGTTGCAGGCTGACCAATATTGCGGCCACTTTTCCCCGGCAGGCAAGTTGTTGGCCGTTTTTGCAGTGCGCCATTCTGCGCCACATTCCTTCATGCGCTGATGTGCAGCGATTTGGCCAGGCGTGAAGGCTTTGCCATTCTTGTCGACGGTCTTTACCACTTGCGAATCCCATGCAGGGGAATTTGGTTCTGGCGGTGTCTCGTTGGTGGCGGTGTTATCAACGGGTGCTGATGCATTGACTACGCAGGACTGCTTGACAAACTGGCCCCACTTCATGCCCGCTGGAACAGTGCCTGCGTCTTTCATCGCCTTCCACGAGGCGCTGCAGTTTTGCATGAATGTGTCGCTTGTAGTCTGAGCAGGGGCCGTGGCGACAACCGTCTTTTTCTTGGTTGCCTTGGTCATTGGGGCAACAGGTGCTGGCGCCGTTGCCTGGTCAGCCGAGGTGCCGCAATGGGTTTTCATGAAGTCGGGCCACTTGGTGCCTGCGGCAGAACCGTCAGCTTTTGCCGCAGTCCATTTGGCGCTGCAGTCCTGCATGAAGGCGGACTTTGCTTCGGCGTGGAGCGGTGCCAACATGAGGGTCGATACGGCTAGGGCGAGCGCCAAGGATGAAGTCTTGCATAAGTTTGACATGATTTATCTCCGGACTGATCCCGACACATCAGTCAATAATTTTGCGTAACCGGCAGCGACATTTGAAGTCACTGCAGGTTTGCGTCAGTCATGAATTGCCGGATGCTGCGCGAGATCGCGAAATGGGCGTCAACTGTGACGCAACTGTGGATTCAAACTATACAAATTGGTATGGAAAGACGGATCGGTGACGACCTATTTGCTGTTGAGCGGCATCAGCTGGGCGTAAAGCACCTTATACTTCTCAAATCCTTCCTCATGCCGCGCGTTCTCTTTCGACTTCGGCTCAAACATTCGCTCCATCACCACAAAATTTTTCGCAGCTTCGTTCAACGATGCAAACACTCCGATGCCTGTCCCTGCCAGCAGCGCTGCGCCCAAGACTCCTGCATCGCGCATCATTGTGCGCCTGATGGGACGACCCAAAATATCGGCGCGGATTTGGCACCAGATGTCGGATGATGCTCCGCCGCCGGAGTGGTTGATTTCGGCGGGCTGCATGCAGGCGGAGGCTTCGAGGCTATCCACGACCAGTCTTGCAGAATAGCCCACACCTTCGAGTACAGCGCGGGAGAGTTCGGCGGCACCCATTGATGAGCTCATTCCGGCGAAGGCGGCGCGCGAATTGATGTCCCAGAGTGGCGCGCGTTCGCCTTCAAGATGGGGCAGGAAGAGGGGCAGGGGTTTTCTGGTGTCGGCGCTGGCGGCGAGTGTGGAGATTTCTGCGGCTGACTTGCCGAGCAGTTTCGACAACCACTCGACTGATGCACCGCCTGATTGCGTTGGTCCTGCATGCAGCGTGATACCTTCGCAGCGCGGAAATGCAATGACGCCTGCTACAGGGGCTTTTTGTGATGACACGATGCCGAGGATTTCGCTCGTGCCGCTGAGGTAGAGCGCTTGACCGTCTTCGCTCACACCAGCGCCGAGCATGCCTGACCATGCGTCCATAGTGCCGGTCACCATGGGAATGCCGTTTCGTGTTTTGCCAATGACAGTGGTGAAGGACGCGAGGGGCGGAAGCCGTTGGGCCGCTCCCGGGACCAGATCAAGCAAGCGCTGGATCAGCGACAGATTACCGTCGACAATGCCGAAGGCCGTCATGGGGTCGGTTGCGACTTCTCCGGTGAGGTGAAACAGGCAATAATCTTTGGGCGCCATCACCCAACGGGTTTTCGCCCACACTTCAGGATGGTGTTTGGCCACAAAGGCGATGCGGGCGAGAACATGACTGGCGTCGATGGGCAGCGGTGCGCCCCACCAGTTCAGTTTCTCTGCGTTGGTAATTTGCGCGTCCAATTTTTCTGCCTCATCGACACAGCGCCCGTCTTGCCAGGTCATCGCGGGCAGCAGGGCTTTGCCATTGGCATCGACGAACACATGGGTGTTGACTTGCGAACAGAGGCCGATGGCCTTAACGCCATCTGTGTTGAATTCCGCAAGAGCTGCATGAACCAGCTGCATCCAGTCTTCAGCATTCTGCTCGACGTGGCCTTGCACGGGGCGCGATGTTGGATAGCGCTGCCCGAAACTTTTCAGCACATGGCCATTGTCGTCAAACAGCGCCGCCTTTACCGCCGTTGTGCCCACATCCATGCCGATCAACATCTCACCATTTCCAAATCCGTTTCACCCCGATTGATTGTGCCGGAAATGCCATGCTAAGCAAGTGGGCATAATAATCAAAAACCGGGAGAACGTCATGAAGTTGCTTCGTAGAACCGTATTGGCACTGGCCAGTGTATCGGCCTTGGCCTTGATGAGCGGCATTGCCGCAGCCGCTGAAAAAATCACCGTGATCACGCCATACCTCGCGCAACCCGGCACGCAGTTTTATGTGGAAGCCTTCCAGGAAAAAGCCAAGGCCAATGGCTGGGACGTGAATGTTGTGGACACCAAGGGCGATGTGGCCGCTGTGATCGCGCAACTTGAAAACGCCGCCAACCAGAAGCCTGCTGCCATCGTCATCAATGTTGATCCGTCGCAAGTGGGTGCAGGCCTTGAAGCGGCGAAAGCGGCTGGTGTTCCAGTATTCGGCATGGATGCTGGCGCATCGCCTCTGCTCGTCACCAACGTCACCAGCAACGGCTATTCCATGG
This sequence comes from uncultured Aestuariivirga sp., assembly GCA_964244855.1. Taxonomy (GTDB): domain Bacteria; phylum Pseudomonadota; class Alphaproteobacteria; order Rhizobiales; family Aestuariivirgaceae; genus Aestuariivirga. The sequence continues at coordinate 8,989 of CAXTLE010000097.1, forward strand.
CGGCTGATACGGCGTCATATGTCGTCAACCGCATCAACGGCAAAGGCAGTGTGGTGATGTTTGTGTTTGATGCCTTCCCGCCAGTGCAACAGCGCGGCGTGATTGCTGATGCGATTTTCAAGAACAACCCTGACATCAAAGTGCTGGACCGCGTCACGCCTGATGTGAAAGACGGCGGCATTGCCGACAGCCGTGCCAAGATGGAAGCCATTCTTGCGGCACATCCTGAAAAGGGTTCAATCTCCGCCGTCTGGGCGGCCTGGGACCAGCCAGCCCTTGGCGCATTGCAAGCCATCGAAGCGGCGGGCCGCGACAAGGAAGGCATTGTGATCACCGGAATTGATGCCAACCCCGAAGCCCGCGCGGCAATCGGCAAGGAAGGCAGTTTCGAAGCCTCCATGGCGCAGGATTTCAAGGGCATTGGTGCAGCTGTTGCCCTTGCCGTGAAACGCCACCTTGGCGGCGAGAAGATCGTGCAGGGCGTGATTTACGTGCCGACGAAACTTGTCACCGCTGTCAATGTGAGTGAATGAAACCAATTGTGCATAAGAAAATTCCCTCCACCTTGTGGGGAGGGCCAGGGTGGGGGTCGCTCAGGTTTATGAAATTTGAGGGAACGCAGTTTCTGCTTCAAAATGCGGAGTGACCCGCACCTCGACCCTCCACACAAGGGGGAGGGAGAAAATACGTCATTTCAGTTGGCCCTTGGTATGAGATCCAATGATATCGTTGAAGATGCGAGCGTGCTGAAGTCTCTCCA
>CAXTLE010000098.1:0-9729 GCA_964244855.1 uncultured Aestuariivirga sp.
TTTTCTGACGGGAAGAACGGCTGACTTGCCGCAGCGGTTTGCGCCTTTGGAATGTCGCTTTTATGAATTTCAGCCAAAATTAGCACAATTATCATGCGAAATTCACAATGCTTATGTTGCGGCGCAATATTTAGGCAGATTTTTTGCTCTCATCGGTCTTCTTGTTGACCCGACCCGGTTCAGCTTGTGGTCGGCCAAGCAAGTAACCCTGTACATGGTCGCAGCCCACGTCGCGCATGGCCTCCATATGTTCAATCGTTTCAACCCCCTCCGCCGTCATGGTGATTCCCAGATCTCGCGCCAAATGTGCAACTGCATTGACAACGGCAGCACTCTCGCGGCGATCACCGAAGCTTTGCACAAAGCTGCGGTCAATCTTGATCTTGTCGAAGTTGAATTGATGCAGGTGCGATAGCGAAGAGTAGCCCGTGCCGAAATCATCAAGCGCCAAACGCACACCCAAAATCTTGAGATCCGCCAAAATCCGGGTGGTCTGTTCCACATTCTCAACCAGCGCACTTTCTGTCAGTTCGAGTTCAAGGCGCGACGGCAGAAGACCGGTATCGGCGAGGGCCCTTGTGACCACGCCGAGAATGCGATTGGATTGCAGTTGCAGCGGCGACACATTAACGGCCACGCAAACGTCGTTCGGCCAACGTGCCGCGTCGGCACAGGCCTGGCGAATAACCCAATCGCCGATATCACCAATGAGGCCGCTTTCTTCAGCAACCGGAATAAACTCGTCAGGGCCAACCTGACCCAGTTCCGGCGTTGCCATGCGAAGCAATGCTTCGTAGGCATGCGTACGACCAGTTTCCAGATCGACAATCGGTTGATAATGGATTTTGAATTGTTGATGCGCCAGTGCATGACGAAGTGCAGCTTCCACATCCCTGCGGCGGAGTTGGGCGCGGTCCAGGTCTTCGTCATAATATCGAACCTCGCCTTTGCCTTTATTCTTGGCCGCATAAAGTGCAACATCTGCTCGGCGCATGATTTCGTCTTGCCCGCTCACACCTTCCAAAACTTGCGCTATGCCAATGCTGGCACCGATGTGAATGTCATTGTTTCCAACTACAAAAGTGGCGGCCATGGCAGTTGTCATACGGTTGGCGTAGCCGTCAATCTTGTCTTTTGTGCCAGAACAAATCACCGAGAATTCATCGCCGCCCAAACGCGCCAACATCCCTTTCGATGGCAGACAACCGGACAATCGCACGGCCACAGCCCTCAACAACTGGTCACCAGAGGCATGCCCAAACGTGTCATTAACGGCCTTGAAGCCATCAAGGTCGAGATACATAACCCAGCATTCGACTTTGGATTTGGTGGTCAAGGTTGCATCAAGCCTGTCATAGAAAAAGGCGCGGTTTGGCAATTCTGTCAACGTGTCGAACAAGGCCAGCTTCCGCACTTTCAAGTCTGCGAGACGTTCATCTGTAACGTCCGAGGCAACACCATGCCAGCCCCCGATGCTTCCGTCAGTGTTCAACACAGGTTTTGCCGACAATTTCAAATAGCGATCCATATTGCCAACCGAGAAAGCGATGATCTGATTGCTGAAGGACTCACCAGCTTTAAACTTTGCGGCAAACATCGCGTTTGCTGTGTCGTCATTGCCATGCAATTCGGTCAACACCAGCATCGAACGCGAGGTAACCTTGTCGGCACCAATTTCCAGCACTCTCGCAAAACGCTCCGCACCACGGCGCAGAAAGCCGAGCTTGTCGGTTTCCCAGAGCCAGTCACTGGCGTTTTCTTCAAAGTCCCGCAACAAGAGCCCGATCACCTCGGTTTTCGCGGCAAGTTGCTTTTCAGCAAAAACGCTCTGTCGCAAAACATTGACGCTGACGCAGACAGAGCGCATCAAAAACAGGAAGAGCACTGGTATGGCATAGGGCATCCACGTGTTGCCAACGCCTGGAACATTGGACATGCCAATGAAGCCGCCAAGGCCCGCAAGAAACGCAAATGCCGCAGCAGCACCGGGGTGCGACCACGTCGAAAATGCTCCGCCGCACATCAAGCCTGCGATGGTCCAACCCAACATGATTTGCTCATAAGAATCCGCCTTGGGCATGAGCAACATAAAGCCGACACCCCATGTCAGGCCGCGTATCGCGCTGGCCACTGTCATGATCCAGGACGCTGTGACGAGGGTGGCGGGTGTCGAAAAATGCCGTTTGACAACAATCAGAACCAAAGCGCTGCAAGCGATTACAACAAAACAAAAAGTTGCCCATGCCCGTGCCGTCGCCGCTTGTTCCTGTGATTTCATGACTGTGACAACAATCAAAGCAACAATAGCATTTGAAGCCAGACTGGTGCCGCCGCCAGTGAGCAGTGGTTGCAATTGCTCTGCCAATATCTTGCGTGGATCATACAGCGTGATCCGGTTGCGAATCATGGCAAGTGGTGTTGGCTTGATGGCTGATTTCATGGCAAATTTATCCCCGGCACCAAAATGACGATAAAACCTTGATCAGACGTTAAAAACAGGTTGCAATATGTTCAAAGATGCAAGCTCCAGCGGCGACACTGCAGAAGGAAAGATATCCGTGAAATCAGCCAATTCTCGCGTCCACCGCTTCGCTTCACTGCGCAAGTTGATGCAGCAGCATAAGCTTGACGGGCTCTTTGTTCCGCGCACCGATGAATTTCAGGGCGAATACGTACCAGCTTCAGCCGAGCGATTGTTATGGTTGACAGGATTTTCCGGCTCTTGGGGCATGGCCGTGATGGGGTTGAAACGCGCGGCTTTGATTGTGGACGGACGGTATACGGTACAGGCAGCGAAGGAAACCAAAGGCTTGCCATTGGAGTTGCTGTCGCCGGATGCTGAGAAGTTGGAAGTGTTTTTGTCCGGATTCAAGCCGGGAGCAACGCTCGGATTTGATCCTTGGGTAACGAGTGTTTCAGAGGTTCGCCGCGTGTCTAAACTCACGGAAAAAGCAGGGCTGAAATTAAAGCCCACAAGTGAGAATCTGGTTGATGCGGTATGGAGTGAACGACCACAGCAACCGCAGGCTGGGATATATGACCACCCTGAAAACATGTCAGGCCAAGCGACCGCGAAAAAACTGTCGCAGCTGGCGGAGGTGATCAAAGCCAAGGACTGTGACTGTGTAGTTTTGACGGATCCCCATTCTGTGGCTTGGGCACTGAACATCCGCGGCAGTGACATTTCGCATACGCCTATCGCACTGCTGCGGGCGCTGGTATTCAAGAATGGAACGGCGCGATTGTTCATTGATCATTTGCGAGTTCCGGCAACTGTCAAGGCTGACTTTGGCAGGCATGTGAAACTTGAAAGCCCTGACAAATTTGAAACTTCACTTCAGCAGTTGGGCAAGAAAAAACAAAAGGTGATGATTGACCCCACACTTTGCCCAGAGGCCGTGCGCGTGGTGCTGAGTGATGCGAAAGTGGCAATCGTCGAGGGAAGCGATCCGTGCATTTTACCTCGCGCGCGCAAGAATAAAATTGAACAAAACGGATCACGCCGCGCCCATCTACGCGACGGTGCAGCGCTGGCAAATTATCTCGCTTGGTTGGACGCTGCGGCATCGGTCGGTGATGTGACGGAAATTGCGGCGCAGGAAAAACTCGAAAGCTTTCGACGTGAAACCGGCAAGCTGCAAGACTTGTCGTTTGGCTCCATCTCGGCGTCCGGCCCCAATGCGTCGCTACCGCATTATCACGCAGTGGGTAAGACTGGCCGTACGTTGAGAATGAATGAAATCTATCTTATCGATTCAGGCGGACAATATCGTGATGGCACGACTGATGTAACACGCACAGTCATAGTCGGTGCAGCAACGGCTGAGATGAGACGGCAAAATACGCTGGTGCTGAAAGGCATGATTGCCGTGTCGATGGCGCGGTTTCCAGCGGGCACAACTGGCGTTCAACTCGATGCCTTGGCGCGGGCGGCCCTCTGGCAGAATGGTTTTGATTTTGATCATGGCACTGGACACGGCGTTGGCAGTTATTTGTCTGTGCACGAAGGCCCTGCCCGCATCAGCAAAGCGGGAACAGTGGCTTTGGAGCCGGGCATGATTTTATCAAATGAGCCGGGATTTTACCTCAAGGGCAAATATGGAATCCGGATTGAGAACCTGCTGCTGGTCAAAGCTGCGACTAAGCCCAAAGGCGGTGAAAGGGCGATGTTATCGTTTGAAACGCTGACATTTGCGCCCATCGATAAACGGTTGATCGATGAAGAATTACTGACCAAGGCGGAAATTCATTGGTTGGACGCGTACCATGCGGAAGTCATGCGCAAGATTGGTTCACTGGTGAATAAGAATGCAAAGACTTGGCTTTCGCAGGCGTGTGCGCCGCTCACAAGACGGTCCTGAGCAAAGCGACACTGGACACGCCAATGCCAATAGTCACCAATAGAGGGAGTTTCAGAACGGCCGACAGCAGCGTTATTGCGCCAGCGATCATTTCAGCGGGGCCTTGTAGAAAAACTGTTGGCGCAATCACCGCCGTGAGAATGGCTGGTGGCACGGCCGCGAGTGCGGATTTGAAGCGTCCGGATATATCGGAGCCACTTAAAAAAACATACCCCGCCAAGCGTGTGGCGTATGTGGCAAGCCCCATGCCGAGAATTGCGATGTAAATGAACCAACCGTCATGTGTCATGAGACGATGACTCCTCAACATGGCTTGCCACGGCCACGAGCATGCCAGCAATGCCGCCGAGAATGATATACCACGCACCGGGAATATAAAGTTTCGCGGCTACTGCGACGGCAGCACTCGTAGCAAGCACAAGCGCGGTCCGCGTGCCTTTCCAGAAACCAGCAAGCACGGCAATGAACATGGCTGCGAAAGCGAAGTCCAGGCCATAACGTGTCGTGTCACCCAAGGCGGATCCAAGCTGTGTTCCTATGGAGCAGAACGTCATCCAGACAAACCACAGTGGAATGGCAACACCTGCGAAATAGGATGCCGTAATTGGCTCGTGCAGAGCCCGCCGTTCCATCAAAGCCCAAGCCTCATCAGTGAGCCAAAACAACAACAGCTTTGCCTTTGGTCTTGGAATTGTTGCGATGTGGCGGGAGATCGAAGCAGACATCAGAATATGGCGCAGGCTTACTGTGGTAATGGCGAAAATGAGCAACGCCAGTGGTGTGCCGCTTTTGATCAAGTCCATGCTGACGAATTGCGCAGCCCCTGAATAGACGAAAGCGCTCATCAGCCACGCCTGAAATGGCGAAAGGCCGGTGCTGGCCGCAATGGTTCCCCACAACAATGCAATCGGCGCGTAGGCGATCATCATGGGGGCGATGTCTTTGAGACCCGCAAAGAAAGCTTTGCGGTTCATTGGCCTTCGATCAACGTCAGCCATTGATCTTCACTGAGCACCTTCACTCCGTGCTTTTCAGCATCCTTAAGTTTGGAGCCAGCACCAGGACCGGCCACCAGGATATCGGTTTTTTTGGAGACAGAACCTGAGACTTTTGCACCCAAGCGTTCGGCTGTGGCTTTGGCCTCTTCACGGGTGAAGCGCTCAAGCGCTCCAGTAAATACCACGGTTTTACCGCCAACGGCCGCATTGGATTGCACGGCTTCAAGTGCTGAGGGTGTCACAACTTGAAGAAGAGCCGTCACGACTTCGAGGTTATGTGGCTCGGCGAAGAATTGTACGATGGCCTCCGCAACTGTGTCACCAATGCCGTCATGCGACACAAGTTCTACCCATGCCTCGCTGGTGTCGCCCTGCCCGGCTGCCACCATTTCATCACGGAAATGCATGGCGTCGCCGTAGGCGCGGGCCAAAACGCGGGCCGTGGTTTCGCCAACGTGGCGGATACCGAGAGCGAAAATAAAGCGGTCAAGATTTACGGTGCGTCTGGCGTTGATGGCGGCGAAGAGATTGGCGACGCTTGATGCTCCCCAGCCATCTTGCTTGGAGAGAGTGCCACCATCGCGGGCCTCAAGCGTGAATATGTCTTGTGGGGTTTTAATTGCGCCCGCGGCGTGGAACTCTTCGATAATCTTGTCGCCCAATCCCTCAATGTCGAAGGCATTGCGTGAGGCGAAATGCTTGAGGCGTTCCACTTGTTGTGCTGAACACACAAGGCCGCCAGTGCAGCGGCGCACTGCGTCAGATTTACCGGTGGCGCGCACTTCGCGCTCGGCATGGCTGCCGCAGACAGGGCATACTGTTGGGAAATTGTAGGGCAGCGAGTCTGGCGCACGTTTATTCAATAGAGCGGAAACAATTTGCGGGATGACATCGCCCGCACGTTGCACAATAACCGTATCGCCGATGCGAACATCCTTGCGGGCAATTTCGTCTTCGTTGTGCAGCGTGGCGTTTGATACCACAACGCCGCCGACGGTAACGGGCTTCAATCGTGCCACCGGCGTCAGCGCACCGGTGCGGCCCACCTGAATGTCGATCGCTTCGAGAATTGTGGTGGCCTGTTCGGCGGAAAATTTATGGGCGATGGCCCAGCGGGGAGAGCGTGAGACGAAGCCCAATCGCTCCTGCAAGGCGAGGTCGTTGAGTTTGTAGACGACGCCATCAATATCATAACCGAGACTGGCACGTTGCGCTTCGATCATGCGGTAGTGGCTCAGCAATTCATCGACGCTGCTACAGAGCTTCATCAATTGATTTGTAGGTAGTCCCCAATTGGCGAAGGCTTCGACGACGCCCTTTTGTGTGGTGGAAGGGAGCGCTTCAACATCACCCCAGGAATAAGCGAAAAAGCGCAGTGGCCTCGTGCTGGTGATGGCGGCGTCTTGCTGGCGGAGTGAGCCCGCGGCGGCATTGCGCGGGTTGGCAAATGTTGGTTCGCCGTCTTTGATTTGTTTGGCATTTAGTGCGGCAAAGTCAGCGTGGCTCATGTAGATTTCACCACGCACTTCGAAGTATTTGTAAGGACAATTGTGCAGCTGCTGCGGAACGTCAGGAATGACGCGCACATTGGCAGTTACGTTCTCGCCTTCGGCGCCGTCACCACGCGTTGCGGCTTGCACAAGTGTTCCATTTTCATAGCGCAGTGAAATCGAAAGCCCGTCGATTTTGGGTTCTGCTGTGAACGCCAATTCCGTATTGCTGTTGAGATTGAGAAAGCGCCGAATGCGGTCTGCGAAGTCAGTGACATCGCTGTCTTCGAACGCGTTGGACAAAGACAACATGGGCACGAGATGTCTGACCTTGGCAAATTTTCCAGACGGAGCGGCGCCCACTTTTGCTTCGGGGGATTCTCCATTCTTTAAATTGGGAAAGGCTTTTTCCAGTGCAACCAACTGCTTTCGCAGCGCGTCGTAGTCGGCATCACTGATCGTTGGCGCATCGTTCTGGTGATAGGCGAGGTCGTGTTGGTTGATGGCTTCGACGAGACTTTTATGCTGTGCTGCAAATTCAGTGGGAACAAGTTTCGCCACGTCAAGCACTCCGCGCCATCAGCTCGCCCGCTTGCGCGCGGGCGGCTTCGGTCACCGTATCGCCAGACAACATGCGTGCCAATTCTTCACGCCGTGCCACTTCCGATAAAGGTTCAACTGTTGTAGCCATACGCTTGTCTTTGCTTGGTTTTTTTGAAATCAACAAATGCTGATTTGCCTGTGCTGCAACTTGCGGCGAGTGCGTGACGGCGATGATTTGCAGGTCTTTGGCGAGGCTTCGCAAGCGTTTGCCTATCGCATCAGCCACGGCACCGCCAACGCCGGTATCTATTTCGTCGAAGATCAACACAGGGGCTGATCCCTTTGCCGCCAGCACCACTTTCAATGCCAACATGAAACGCGCCAATTCACCGCCAGACGCGATTTTCATGAGGGGTTGCAAGGCAGCACCGGGGTTTGTTGCGACTTTAAATTCGACGCGGTCAATGCCTTGTGCACCGGGCTTTGACGCGTCGGATTCGACAGCTGTTTCGAACAATGCTTTTTCGAGCTTCAAGGCCGGCAATTCGGTGAGAACAGATTTGTCCAATTGTTTGGCGATTTTGCGTCGCCTGGCACTCAAATCATCTGCCGCCGTTTCATAGACAGCGCGCGCTGCCTGCTCTTCCTGTTGCAGTCGTAGCAGAATTCCGCTGCCATCTTCGAGGCGTTGCAAATCGGTGCCGAGTTTGTCTTTGACGGTGGCAAGATCATCGACTTTACAGCGATATTTTCGCGCGGCGGCGCGGAGTGCAAACAAGCGCTCTTCGGACTTTTCAAGATCGCGCGGATCAAATTCAAAGGTTTTTCGCGCCTGGTCAATGGCACTTGTAGATTCGCCAAATGCCCGCAGCAACGTGTCGAGTTCTGAACAGACTTCGTCGAGCCTGCCGCCTGCCCCGTCTTTGCGACGCTCCAGGCGGCGTAACGCGGCATTGATACGGGACTCGAATGCCGTCTCTCCGCTCAACACCGATTCCGCTTCATCAAGAGCTGAAACAAATTGTTCAGACAGCATCATGAATTGCCGTTTCTCTGCCAGTCCCTGCTCTTCGTTCACTTCAGGCGCAAGTTTTGTCAACTCTTTGACCGCGTGTTCGAGATAATCACGTTCGACTTCCGCACGAGACAGCGCATCTTCGTGCTCTTGCAATCTTGTTTTCACATCACTCAACGTACCCCATGTTGCGGCGACCGCTTTCACCTGCTTGTCAAGACCGCCATAGGCATCCAGCAAGGAACGGTGGCTGTTGACGTTCACAAGGGCGCGATCGGCGTGTTGGCCGTGGAGTTCAACCAGTAGCGCTGCGAATTGGCGAAGGAGAGCAAGGCTTACCGGCTGGTCGTTGATAGTGGCGCGGCTGGAGCCATCGCGGGTTTGTACGCGGCGCACCACGATGTCACCTTCCACTTCGATTTCGTGTTCGCCCAAAAATTCTATTGCGACGTGACGAAGCGGCAGATTGTAGCTGGCGGTCACGCTGCCTTTGTCTTGCCCATTACGCACCAGATTTGCATCACCGCGGGCACCGAGAGCGAGGCCCAAGGCATCGAGCAATATCGATTTTCCGGCACCGGTTTCACCGGTTAAAATTGACAGGCCGCCGGATAGTTGAAGGTCCAGCTTTTCAATCAATACAATGTCACGAATGGAGAGAGCAGTTAACATGTGGGCAATTATAGCCGTAGCCGGATGGGAAATCGAGAGATTCTCGTTTTGTACTGGTGATTTTATACGCCGAAAACCCGGCTGATCCAAGATGAGCTGCTGGCGACCGGGGCTTTGCCGTCTGAGGACACCAAGGTGTAGGCATCTTTGTACCATTCGCTGTTTGGATAGTTGTGACCGAGTACTGCGGCTGCGGTTTGTGCTTCTGAGACGACGCCCAAAGCCATGTAGCCTTCGGCCAGGCGGTAAAGCGCTTCCGGCGTGTGGGTTGAGGTCTGGTAATCCGTCACCACTTTTTTGAAACGGTTAATGCCTGCGAGGTAAGACTTCTTCTTCATATAATAGCGGCCAACTTCCATTTCCTTGGCCGCCAATTGGTCACGGCCGATTGCAGCTTTCTGTTGGGCATCAGCGGCATAGCGGGAGTCAGGGAAACGGCGGGCCACTTCGTCGAGGGCTTCAACGGCGCGCGCAGTGCGGGACTGGTCGCGGCGCACGTCGGCAATTTGTTCGTACTCTGAAATGGCGACGAGGTAATACGCGTAAGCTGTGTCTTTATGGCCGGGATGCAGCGCGATAAAGCGTTTGCCAGCATCAATCGAGTCGTCATAGGCGTTGTTCTGATATGATGAGAACGCCTGCATCAAAAT
>CAXTLE010000099.1:0-9651 GCA_964244855.1 uncultured Aestuariivirga sp.
TCCGCGCTGCCCCCCGGTTTCCCACCCGTGTTGATCGACGGCGGATATTATTGGTACGGTGGCTTGGTATCCAACACGGCCTTGCAGTTCGTCATCGACAATGCCGCTTGCGACCGTGACCTGACAATTTTCCAGGTTGATCTCTTCAGTGCGGTAGGGGCCATGCCGCAAACCATCATGGAGGTGGCAGAGCGCGAAAAAGAAATCCGTTTTTCCAGCCGCACCCGCCTCAACACCACGATGAGCCGTGAAATTCTCGAGCTTCGTAAAATTGCAAAACGCCTGGCCGAACGACTGCCCGTCGAATTGCAGGACGATCCGGATCTAAAAGCCCTGACGGCCAATTCAAACGACGGTGCAATTTCGATTTTCCACCTCATCCACCGCCCAACGATTTACGATACACAATCCAAGGACTATGAATTTTCTCGGGTCAGCATGGTCGAACATTGGGCCGCAGGCCACGCCGACGCCATGACAACACTGCACCATCAAGCTTGGGTCAACCGCGACAGGCAGCGTGATGGCGTGTCGGTGTTTGATCTTGCCAAAGCCATCACAGAAAGCAAAATCCCATGAACATCGCAGACGTCTGCGCCAATGCCTTTGCCATGCCTTTGACAAGTCCCTCTTATCCACGGGGGCCCTATCGCTTCATCAACCGCGAATACCTGATTATCAGCTATCGCACAGATCCTGATGCTCTGCGTGCCGTGGTTCCCGCACCACTGGAATTCACCGATCCAATCGTGAAATATGAATTTATCCGCATGCCGGATTCGACGGGTTTTGGTGACTATACGGAATCGGGTCAGGTCATTCCCGTCACTTTCAACGGCCAACACGGTGGTTTTGTCCATTCCATGTATTTGAACGACGATGCACCGATAGCAGGTGGTCGCGAAATTTGGGGTTTCCCGAAAAAATTCGCCGAACCCAAATTGAAAGTGCGCAAGGACACGCTTGTCGGCACGCTGAAATATGGTCCGGTCCACGTTGCCACCGGCACCATGGGTTATAAACATCAAACCATGGAGCTGGGCGCTGCCAAGGCTGCCCTCGAAGCGCCGGGCTTTCTGTTAAAAATCATTCCCCACGTTGATTGCACGCCGCGCATATGTGAACTCGTGCGCTATCATCTCGAAGATGTAACAGTCAAAGGCGCATGGACGGGTCCTGCGGGGCTTGAGCTCTTCGACCATGCCTTGGCACCCGTTGCCGAATTGCCCGTGCTGCAAGTTTTATCCGCCACCCACATTCTCGCCGATCTCACATTGGGCCTCGGTGAGGTCGTCCATGACTATCTTGCGAAATAAAGGAAATCCAAAATGAATCTGCAAAACAAAATCGCCATCGTCACTGGTGCCGCCAGCGGCATTGGCAAAGGCATCGCCGACCGCTTCGCATTGGAAGGTGCCAAGGTTGCGATTGCCGATCTCAATCTCGATGCTGCCAAAACCGCAGCTGACGACATCAACAGCAAACACCCCGGCTGCGCCATGGCCATCGCCATGGATGTGACCGACGAAGCCCAGGTGAATGCCGGCATCGAAGCCGTGGCTACCGCTTGGGGTGGCATCGATATTCTCGTGTCGAACGCTGGCATACAGATCGTCCACAAGATGGAAGAATACCCCTTCGCCGACTGGAAAAAAATGTTGGCCATACACTTGGACGGGGCCTTCCTCACCTCCAAAGCTTGCTTGCCCCACATGTACAAAAAGGGTTCCGGATCAATTATTTTCATGGGCTCTGTCCACTCAAAAGAAGCATCCCCTTTGAAGTCAGCCTATGTCACGGCAAAGCACGGCTTGATCGGCCTCTCCAAAGTGATTTCCAAAGAAGGTGCAGCCCACGGCGTCCGTTCCAACGTCATCTGTCCGGGCTTCGTCAAAACGCCATTGGTCGAAAAGCAAATACCTGAGCAGGCAAGGGCACTCGGCATCAGTGAGGACGAAGTGGTAAAACGCGTCATGCTCGGTGGCACCGTGGATGGCACCTTCACCACAATTGAGGACGTGGCCGAAGTTGCCCTGTTGTTCGCAGCCTTTCCCACCAACGCGCTGACGGGACAATCTCTCATCGTCAGTCACGGCTGGTTCATGGAATAACCCCAGTCAAGTTTTGCATTTTGTGAACCATTCCCGGCTATAAGCCGGGAATGTCAAAATCTGTCCTTATTCTCAACGGCCCCAATCTGAACTTGCTGGGAAAGCGCCAGCCTGAGGTTTATGGCCATGCCACCTTGGCTGATGTCGAAGCCGATTGCCGCAAACTGGCGGCGGACTTGAAGCTGGACGTCAGCTTCAAACAGAGCAACGCCGAACATCAATTGATCGACTGGATCCATGAGGCCCGCGAAAAAACCGCAGGCATCATCATCAATCCCGGTGCCTATTCCCATACCTCAATCGCGATTTTCGATGCTCTCAATACTTTTGATGGACTTGTCATCGAAGTCCACATTTCCAACATCCACAAGCGCGAAAGCTTCCGCCACCACTCCTATGTCTCGGCCCGCGCCGAAGGCGTCATCGCCGGTTGTGGCGTTGAAGGCTATCAACTCGCACTCCGCCGGCTGGCCACCCTGCTACGTTCTTGACAAGTGCGTGGTGATGGGATTCAACGCTACGACTTTGGAGCGTTCCCATGTACCTCGGATTAGATTTCGGCACCTCGTCCGTTAAGGGCGTATTGATTGATGCAAAACAAAAAATCATCGCCACAGCATCGTCGCCTTTAAAAGTTCAACGCCCGCACCCCGGCTGGAGTGAGCAGAACTCCGATGATTGGTGGAAGGCCGCCAACAAGGTTGTGGCGCAACTGAAAACCATGAAGCCCAAGGCCGTCACCGCCGTCGAAGGCATAGGCCTCTCTGGCCAGCAACACGGCGCAACACTTGTTGATAAAGACGGTAAACCGCTTCGTCCCTGCATCCTCTGGAATGATGCCCGCTCGTTTAAAGAATGCGACGACATCATGCAGGGCACCCCTGAGGTGGTGGAGCATTCCGGCAACATCGTGCTGGCAGGCTACACCGCGCCCAAACTGGTCTGGGTCAAAAAGCACGAACCCAAACTCTTCGACAAGGTGGCAAAAGTCCTGCTGCCGAAAGACTACATTCGCCTGCGCATGACCGGCACTTACGCCTCCGACATGTCGGACTCCTCCGGCACCTATTGGCTCGACATCAAAAATCGTCAGTGGTCGGAGCTTTTGCTGAAAGCCGGGGGCATGCGCCGCGACCAGATGCCGGACCTGTTCGAAGGCACCGACGCCACAGGCCAACTCTCCCCCTCAGTCGCAAAAGCCTGGGGCATGCCGAAACGCCCCGTCGTCGCAGGCGGCGGCGGCGACAACGCGGCCTCGGCTTGCGGCATTGGTGCCGTAACAGATGGTGCAGGCTTCCTCTCCATCGGCACATCAGGCGTCATCTTCGTCTCGAACGACACCTTCAGCCCCAACGCCAGCAAAATGGTGCATGCTTTCGCCCATGCCACGCCCAACACCTGGCACCAGATGAGCGTCATCCTCTCGGCAACCGCCAGCCTCGAATGGCTCTCCGGCATTTTGCAAACCCCGGTACCACAACTGACGAAAGCCTTGGGCACCAAACTCAAAGGCCCATCCGCAACATTGTTGCTGCCTTATCTCTCCGGCGAACGCTCCCCCGTGGGTGACGCACAGGTGCGCGGCGTCATGATGGGCATCGCCCATGAAACCGACCGCAACACCTTGACCCACGCGGTCCTCGACGGCCTCGCCTTCGCCTTCCGGGATAACCTCGATGCGTTGCGTGAAGGTGGCGCCAAGATCAACCGCTTGATGGCCGTAGGGGGAGGCACCAAGTCGGAGCTTTGGCTCAAGATCATTGCCACCGCCCTCAATGTGCCGATTGATTTGCCTGCCGCTGGTGACATCGGCGGTGCCTTCGGTGCAGCCCGCATGGGGCTGGTTGCCGCCACCGGCGAAAACTTCCGAAGCGTATTCACCAAACCCAAAATCGCCAAAACCATCACACCGGAAAAAGCAGCGCTCGCGGCCTACGAAGACCAATTCCAACGCTACAAGAAAATCTATCCAGCCATCAGGGAAATTTGAATCATGTCATTCTTCACCACCAAGAAGCCCGCGAAATTCGAAGGGCCAAAATCCAGAAACGAATTCGCTTTCCGCCATTACGACGCAAAGAAAATCGTCATGGGAAAAACCATGGCCGAACAATTGCGCTTTGCCATGTGCTGGTGGCACACCACCTGCTGGCCAGGCTCCGATCCCTTCGGTGGCGACACGTTGATGCGCGAATGGCACCACACAACCGATGAAATGGGTGCCGCCCGCCAGAAGGCCGACGTCATGTTCGACGCCATGGACCTCTCGCAAATCGATTACTTCGCCTTCCACGACCGCGACATCGCCCCAGAAGGTGCAAGCTTGAAAGAGTCAAACGCCAACGTCACGACAATTGCCAATTACATCGAAAAGAAAATGGCAAAATCGAACAAGAAGCTGCTCTGGGGCACAGCAAACGTTTTTTCGAACCGCCGCTTCATGGCAGGTGCCGCCACCAATCCCGATCCAGACGTCTTCGCCTATGCAGGCGCGCAAATCAAACACGCCATGGACGTGACCAAGGGTTTGGGCGGTGCCAACTACGTGATGTGGGGTGGCCGCGAGGGTTATGAGACGTTGCTCAACACCAAGATCGGCCATGAACTCGAAGCCGCCAAGCGCATGCTGTCACTGGTCGTCGAATACAAACACAAGATCAATTTCAAAGGCCCCATCCTGATCGAACCAAAACCACAGGAACCAACCAAGCACCAATATGACTACGACGTAGCCACTGTCTATTCGATGATATCCTCGCTCGGCTTGCAGAAGGACGTGAAGGTCAACATCGAACAAAACCACGCCATCCTCGCAGGCCATACCTTCGAGCATGAAATCGCACTGGCCTCGGCCCTTGGTATCTTCGGCTCCATCGACATCAACCGCGGCGACTATCAATCCGGCTGGGACACCGACCAGTTCATCGTCAACGTGCCGGAGATCACATTGGCCATGCTGGAAATCCTGAAAGCCGGTGGCTTCACCACAGGCGGCATGAATTTCGACGCCAAGATCCGCCGCCAATCACTGGACGCAGACGACATCGTCCACGCCCACGTCGGCTCCATGGACGCCTGCGCAAGAGCCCTGCTCAACGCCGCCGCCATCCTCGAAGAGGGCAAACTCGGTGGTATGATCGACGAGCGCTATGCGGGCTGGTCAACAGCCAAAAACAAAGCCATGCTCTCAGGCAAGGAAAGTCTGGATGCGATTGCGGCAAGGGTGGAAAAAAACAACATCAACCCGCAACCGAAGTCTGGAAAACAGGAACGCCTGGAGAATTTGATCAACAGCTACTGTTAATTATTTGAGTTAGAAACCCCACCCCTAACTCCGTCATCCCAGCGAAGGCTGGGATCCCGCTAGCCACAAACTCCGAGTTTGAAGTAAGCGGGATGCCAGCCTTCGCTGGCATGACGAGGTGGGTGGAGCAGAACGTAAAAACATAGTCTTGGGAGAACACATCATGGCAACAGACATCAAAGGCCCCGGCATTTTCCTGGCACAATTCGCCGGAGATGCAGCCCCCTTCAACTCATTCGATGGCATCACCAAATGGGCGGGCAAGCACGGCTACAAGGGCGTGCAGGTTCCCTCCTGGGATGGCCGCTTCATCGACCTGAAAAAGGCAGCCGAATCCAAAACCTATTGCGATGAACTCAAAGGCACCGCAAAAAATAACGGCGTCGAAATCACCGAGCTCTCCACCCATCTGCAAGGCCACCTCGTCGCCATTCACCCCACCTATGATGAAGCCGTTGATGGCTTTGCCCCCGCAGCCGTGCAAGGCAATCCCGCGGCACGGCAGGCATGGGCCTGCGAACAAGTCAAACTCGCCGCAAAGGCGTCGAAAAATCTCGGCCTCACCTCCCACGTCTCCTTCACCGGCGCACTCGCCTGGCCCTTCCTCTATCCATGGCCACCGCGCCCACCGGGCTTGGTCGAAGAAGCCTTCAAGGAACTGGGCAAGCGCTGGACGCCTTTGCTCGACGTGATGAAAGACAACGGCGTGAAAGTCGGCTTCGAACTTCACCCCGGCGAAGACACCTTCGACGGCGTGACCTTCGAAATGTTCCTCGCGAAAACCGGCAACCATTCAAGCTGCGGCATCAATTACGATCCCTCACATTTCCTGTTGCAGCAAATGGACTATGTCGAATTCATCAACATCTACCACGACCGCATTTTCGCTTTCCACGTCAAGGACGCCGAGTTTAACCCGTCTGGTCGCCAAGGTGTTTATTCCGGCTTCCAGAACTGGACCAACCGCGCCGGCCGCTTCCGCTCACTGGGTGATGGCCAAGTCGATTTCTCGGCGATCTTCTCCGCCATGGCGCAGCACAATTACAAAGGCTGGGCGGTGTTGGAATGGGAATGCTGTTTGAAAGATTCGGAGCAGGGCGCCGCAGAAGGCGCGCCCTTCATCGCCCAACACATCATCAAGACAACGGCGAAAGCCTTTGATGATTTCGCAGCGGGCAGCACCGATGTCGGCAAGGCACGCCGGATGTTGGGATTGAAGTAAGTCAAGGCCCCCATCGCCCTTCGGGCACTTCCCCAACAAGTTGGGGAAGGACCCAGCGGCGAGTCCTCCCCCAACTTGTTGGGGGAGTACCCCGAAGGGGGGAGGGGGGCCTTCGTTGCAATGGAGGAGAGATAAATCATGGTTTCAGGACGCACAGAAAAATCCACAGGTCGCATACGCTTGGGCATGGTCGGCGGCGGGCAGGGCGCTTTCATTGGCGCCGTCCACCGCATCGCCGCCCGCATCGATGATCAATATGAACTCGTCGCAGGCGCATTGTCAGCCGACTCGAAAAAAGCCGCAGCCTCAGCCGCCGATCTCGGCCTCGACCCCCAGCGTTCCTACGCCAGTTTCGAAGAGATGGCGAAAGCCGAAGCCAAACGCCCCGACGGCATCGAAGCCGTATCAATAGTCACCCCCAACCACGTGCATGTGCCCGCCGCCAAAGCCTTCATCAACGCCGGCATCCACGTCATCTGCGACAAGCCGCTTGCCCTCAATCTGAAAGAAGCCAAATCCCTCGAAGCACTTCTCTCCAAACAGAAAAACCTCGTCTTCGCCTTGACGCATAATTACGCGGGCTACCCGATGATTCGCCAAGCCAAGGAGATGGTGGCCAACGGTGACCTCGGCGACATCCGCGTCGTGCAAGGCGAATATCCGCAGGATTGGTTGACGACCGCCCTCGAACAAACCGGCCAGAAACAAGCTGCCTGGCGCACCGATCCCAAACGCTCCGGCGCTGGCGGTTGCGTGGGCGACATTGGAACCCACACCTATCAACTGATGTGCGACGTGTCAGGCCTCACACTTTCAGAACTCTCCTGTGACCTCACCTCCTTCGTCAAGGGCCGCGTGTTGGATGACAACGTCAACGCCATGCTGCGCTTCAAGGGCGGTGCACGCGGCATGCTCTGGGCCTCACAAGTCGCCCCCGGCAATGAGAACGGCTTGAAGCTCCGCGTCTACGGCACCAAGGGCGGCCTCGAATGGACGCAAGCTGACCCCAACTACCTCTGGTACACACCCTTCGGCGAATCCAAACGGCTGATCACCCGTGGCGGTGCCGGCTCCGGCCCCGCCTCGGCCCGCGTCACCCGCGTCCCCCCCGGCCACCCCGAAGGCTACCTCGAAGGCTTCGCCAACATCTACGCCGAAGTGGCAAGAGCCATCCTGGCCGCCCGCAACGGCAAGAAGGCCTCAAAAGACGTCAGCTTCCCCGGCATCAAGGACGGCGTAGACGGCATGGCCTTCATCGAAGCCTGCGTGAAGTCGTCAAAGGCCAATGCCAGGTGGGTGAAGCTGTAACCTCACTATTTTGTCATTACCGCACTTGTTGCGGTAATCCATGGTTCAGCACGCGTGATCCATCAGGAGAACTCCACTCCCGTTGAACCATGGATTGCCGCAACAAGTGCGGCAATTACAGCTTTCATGGATCAGATTTTAAGTGTTGCGCCGCTGAATCACACCCTGAGTATACTTTGCGCCTTCAAAACCATACTCTTTCAAAACATTGGGATGCCTCCAAGACGAGCGTTGAGTGGTCGATTCTATGATTTCAAACCACCCTGCTGCAATTAGATCATTTCTGGTTAAGTTCTGCCATTCCATAGAAAATGAACTATTAGAAAAACTGTTTTCCATAATTTACTCCTTCAAGTAAATTTGACCTTTTTCTCTTCAGTCCATCGGCGGTCAGCTCGATGCCGGGTTTTGTTGGGGCTGTTCTTTTCCACTGGGCACCCGCTTCTTCTCACAGTGTCAGAAAAAGATAGCGAATAAACCAGTTCCGTCAAGTGGACATGCAATACCCCTCACCCTGAGGTGCGAGCCCTCTTGCGCGCCTCGAAGGGTGCGCAACAAGCCATGACTTTTACCCACCGTCGTCTCCCTGGGATGCTGCATAGCGCAGCACTTGCCCGAAACTTGCTGGGTTGGTTTCTTCTGGTCACTTGTCTGGAATATACGACTATCTAGCGTAACGACCGCGCGGTGTCAAGCACTTTTTTCTTATTTTTGAAAAAAATAGGAATACTACACCATCTCAATGCCCTGAGGTGCGCCCCTCATTTTCCGCTTTCGCAACGTCATAATATCTCTATAAGGCCCCCAACATTCAAACCTCACAGGAGAAGACCATGGCGAAAGTTCGCGTCGCAATTAACGGGTTTGGCCGCATCGGCCGCAACGTTGTCCGCGCAATCTATGAATCAGGCCGCAAGGACATCGACATCGTGTCGATCAATGATCTCGGCCCCGTTGAGACCAACGCCCACTTGCTGCGCTTTGACTCCGTCCATGGCCGTTTTCCCCATGAAGTGACAACCAAGGGCGATTCGATTTCCATCGGCACCGATACTTTCAAAGTCACCGCCGTGAAGGATCCATCCCAGCTTCCCCACAAGGATATGGGCGTTGACATTGTCATGGAATGCACGGGCATTTTCACCGCGAAGGACAAGGCCTCGGCCCATCTCACCGCCGGTGCCAAGCGCGTTATCGTCTCAGCCCCTTGCGACGGCGCTGATGCCACCATCGTTTACGGCGTGAACCACAAGACGCTGACGAAGGACCACATGGTCATTTCGAACGCTTCCTGCACCACCAACTGTCTGGCCCCCGTCGCCATGGTCTTGAACAATGCCGTCGGCATTGATCACGGCTTCATGACCACCATCCACGCCTATACTGGCGATCAGCCCACCCTCGACACCATGCACAAGGATCTCTACCGTGGCCGCGCCGCCGCCATGTCGATGATCCCGACGTCCACCGGTGCCGCCAAGGCCATCGGTCTGGTCATTCCTGAATTGAAGGGCCGTCTCGACGGTACCTCAATCCGCGTGCCAACACCAAATGTGTCGGTCGTCGATTTCAAGTTTGTCGCCAAGCGTGCCACCACAGTCGAAGAAATCAACGCCGCCATCAAGGCAGCTGCTGACTCAGGTCCGCTGAAGGGCATTCTCGGCTACACCTTGCAGCCAAATGTCTCGATCGACTTCAACCACGAT